>NZ_JBPAOE010000004.1:82570-145526 GCF_054051265.1 Vibrio sp. C8 | reverse complement strand
GGGAGGAAAAATCACTACTTTTTTCACTCAAAACTTCGCTGAAGACGACAACCATTATGAACTAAGAGTCCCATATACAACTTATAAGGATGCCCAAAACTGTATTATTGAGTTAAGAGATATTACCGTAGAAGCGTATAACGCTTATGATAGCGTGGGGTTTGCTCAATTACGCATCTATCAAGCGGGAGATCGTTACAACAACAAGCCTATAGATCTCAGTTCAAAAATTGAAGCCAAAGATTGTAATGGCCATTTATACCAATGGTCAAAAGGTGTATGGAAGGGAATTATCGGATGCTACTACTTTACTGACGATAAAAAGTTATCCAAAGAGTCAGAAACGAATGCAGAAAAAGTTTATTTCGATTTCTCTCAATTTAATGATGACACTGTCATCACCTACAATATTCTAGCAGGCGACGATTACCGTAGCGAACCTGTAGAACCTCAGGAGAAATGACCTTACTCAATAAAAAGCGACAAAGGATATGGTTCATTGGACTGGTTGTTTTGGTTGGTGGCGCCTATTGGAGGACTCAGTCTGCAAGCATTACGCCGCCACAAACTTACATTCGCCTCTCGGGTGTAAAACCAACAGACGCGACGATCAAAGCTTGGGCTAACTACATAGCCAGTGGTGATGAGTGTGAATCCTACTCTTACGATATGTTTGGGCAAAAAGCGCATCAGGGATGGGGAAATTACCACTTTTTCACTCAAAACTTCGCTGAAGACGACGATCATTATGAACTAAGAGTCCCATATAGTACGTATACGGATACCCAAAGCTGCATTATTGAGTTAAGAGATATTTCCGTAGAAGTATATAACGCCTTTGACAGCGTAGGATTTGCCCAGTTACGTATCTATCAAGCAGGTGATAGCAGTTAATGATGAAGAGAACTACGGCAATTTCTGGTCAGTATTGCGGATAGGAGCGATTGATAAATTTCATGCGGCCTCCATCTGGGAGATGATTAGTACCTTTATGGAACAAGGCGCTAACGCCATTGGTGAACCCGCCCCACTGACGTTAGAAGGTGTTATTGAACAGCACTGTCAGGCTCACAAGGTTAAACGGGAAGAGTTTAGTAATGCGACCAAATACTGGTGGTATATCAACGGTACCATGCTGGGTACTTGGCGAGTGAACTATGAAATGCGCAAACTCAATCAACGTACTGAAGCCTTTACCGAGGTAGAAGCGTAGAGTAAACCACTACCAGAAAGTGAGTGGCAACAACCGAGTGCGCAGCTTAACCATGTGAACGACATACTGGCACGCAATGAATATGCTCAAGGGCATACTATTCTATCGATTGGCGACGCATGTGCTCGATATATGCAGAGAGAGGAAGTTAATATTGAATAGGCAAAGCCGGTTTTCTCCATTAGTTTAGTTATAAAAATCGGTACGTCTTTTTACTATTTCAAATCAGCTTGAATGTGGTAGACGCACCTCCCTTCTAGCGTCGCTGTACCAAACTAAATGTATGGCCCACTAAAAGCTATTCTCAACTTTAAAGTTAATTAACTCTTTTTAGCCCATTCAGGTAAGTTTTGAATGTGATCTTCCCAATCCACAACGTCGATTTCATATACGACTTTATTGCGAACACTTTCACCTTCTGTATGCATTGCGGCTTTTGAACCGGTGATAAGTGGGTGCCATTGCGGTAGAGGTTCAGCTTGAGACAGTAATCGGTATGCGCAGGTATCTGGAAGCCAGTGGAACTCATCGATTTTGTCGCGAGTGAGTTTCAAGCACTCTTCGCCCGATTCAAAACGGTTTGGGTAGTCCTTACAAGCGCAGGTATTGCTATTTAGCCAGCTACAAGCAACGTTGGTGTAATACACCTCATCACTGTCTTCATCCATCAGCTTATGCAAGCAACACTTACCGCAGCCATCGCACAGTGACTCCCACTCTGCTTCTGTCATTTGTTCTAGTGTTTTGCTTTCCCAAAATGGTGTCGTCATTGCTGAATTCTTTCTGTCTGTAACCGGGGGACGTGTTATACCGCCCCACCACATAAAATTCAAGGGCAAATATGCTGAAAAAAACGTCGTAAAATGTCTACCACTACTGCTTTTTCTGTTAACATCTGCGACCTTCTTTTTGCTTATACTTGTGGTAGGTCATGATGAATTGTCGACTTGGATGTGGTGCATGTTGTATCGCACCTAGTATATCTTCTCCAATTCCGGGGATGCCGAATGGAAAGCCTGCCGGTGTACGATGCATTCAATTGAATGACGATAACTTATGCAAGTTGTTTGGCAAGCCGGAGAGACCAAATGTCTGCCACGATTTCAAACCCTGCCCAGTGGTTTGTGGCTCAACCAATCAAGAAGCTCTGCAAAATCTCACTGAACTCGAACAGTTAACCTAGTTTCAGCCATTTTTAGATCTAAGTACCACTTTTGAAACAGAATAATTTCCCTTTACTCTAAGTGAGTTGCCTTTTTCTACTACGCTTCAGGTGTGTCTTTGTTACATATAGGAATGTGACTATGAAGAAATATCTCGCAGAGCTAGTAGGTACATTTTGGTTGGTTCTCGGAGGTTGTGGCAGCGCAGTTTTAGCTGCTGGATTTCCAGATGTCGGCATTGGCTTGCTAGGCGTATCACTCGCTTTTGGTTTAACGGTTCTCACCATGGCGTATGCCATCGGTCATATCTCAGGCTGTCACTTAAATCCTGCAGTTACATTTGGTTTATGGGCTGGCGGTCGGTTTGAAAGTAAAGATATTCTCCCTTATGTTCTCGCTCAAGTCATTGGTGGTGTTATCGCCGGCGGCGTGTTGTATGTCATCGCTACAGGTCAAGCTGGTTTTGATATTGCTGCCTCTGGATTTGCAAGCAATGGTTATGGAGAACACTCTCCCGGCGGATACTCTTTCATGGCCGCTCTGGTGAGCGAGTTGGTTATGACAGGCGTTTTTTTGTTTGTCATCATGGGCGCGACGGACGCTAGAGTGCCGAAAGGTTTTGCGCCCATTGCTATCGGCTTGTGTTTGACTCTCATTCACTTAATCAGTATTCCGGTAACGAATACTTCAGTTAACCCAGCTCGAAGCACTGGCGTGGCTGTTTTTGTGGGTGACTGGGCGATGTCGCAATTGTGGCTGTTCTGGGTGGCGCCTATTGTGGGCGGAATGATCGGAGCCATAGTCTATAAGATTGTGGATGGCGAAATAAAAGAAATTGATTGAAGATAAACAAAAGCCGCTGTGACAAGCAGCGGCTCTGGATGCTAAAGCGAATTTTAGGAAAGCCTTTGGCGACCTAGTAGAGAGTGGGACAATGTAGTGCCATCAACCAACTCTAATTCACCACCAACAGGTACACCATGGGCAATACGACTTGCCGATACTTGATGTTCACGGCATAGCTCAGCAATATAGTGCGCTGTCGCTTCGCCTTCTACCGTCGGGTTGGTTGCTAAAATAACTTCGCTGATCCCGCCTTTTTGAAGACGGAAATCCAGAACATCTAATCCAATATCACTTGGGCCTATGCCATCAAGTGGAGACAAGTGCCCCATCAAAACAAAGTAACGTCCCGAAAACTGGCCTGTTGCTTCTAAAGCAGCAATGTCTGCTGGGCTTTCAACCACACAAAGTTGGCCGTTTTCCTGACGTTTAGGATTGTTACAGATATGACAAGTTTCTTCTTCAGTGAATGTTCGGCATTGGCTGCAATGGCCAATATCCACCATTGCCTGACCAAGAGCTTCGGCGAGAAGTAACCCACCTTTTCTGTCGCGCTGTAACAAATGAAAGGCCATACGTTGGGCAGACTTGGGGCCAACCCCAGGCAGACAACGTAAGGCCTCCATCAAATGCTCCAGCATATGACTGGTACGCATCAATCACCTACTTTTTAGAAAGGCATCTTCATGCCTGGTGGTAGTTGCATACCGCCAGTAACTGCAGCCATTTTCTCTTTTGATGCTTCTTCAATACGACGAGCAGCATCGTTAAACGCAGCTGCAATCAAATCTTCCAGCATTTCTTTGTCGTCTTCCATCAAGCTTTCATCGATGTCAACACGGCGAACACTGTGGCTACCAGTGATTGTAACTTTTACCAAACCTGCACCAGATTCACCGGTGATTTCCATGTTTGCGATTTCTTCTTGCATCTTTTGCATGCGATCTTGCATTTGTTGGGCTTGCTTCATTAAGTTGCCCATTCCGCCTTTACCAAACATCTTTATCTCTCTGGTTTTATCTTTGATTGTTTCACATACAGTGGGGATAAAAGATTAAAATCTCAACCCCACCGTTTCGGTTAAATTGGTCTTACGCTGTCTTTATCAAGTTCGGCGCTAAAGCGACGCTCAATAAATTGTACATTAGGATCTGTCGATAGTTGGCTCATGGCATGAGAAAGTTTCTCTTGGTATAGCCTTTCGCGCAGTTCGAGCGGTGTTTCACCTTCTTCGCCTAAAGAGACCGAAAGTACACACTCTTCACCTAATTTTGCGTTAAGCGCTTGTAGCAGCTCGCTTTGAGCTTTATCCGTATTCAGGTGAGCATGGCTGGAGCGCAATAGCAGCTCGATAACATTACCCTGTTTCTTATACACAGAGTTAAGCGCCAGTTGCTCAACAAGCTTCGCCGTTTCTAAGCTTTGAATCAAACTCGCCCATTCATTTTGAGCGCAAGCTTCATCAATGAGCTTAGCGGTCATCTCTGGTGTTTTTTCATGCTCCAGAGACTTTTTAATTTGAGTCGGTGTCAGTTCTTTTTTTACTTCAACTTCAGCAACTGGCTGAGTTGGACGCCATTGATATGCTTCTTGATCTTCAGGTTCGTTGCTCTCATACGCTGGCGACATCGGCGAAGCGTTCTGAGCACGTTGTGCCACTCGCTCTAACACCGAAACAGGTTTTGCAGATGCCGCTTCAGACTTTTTTGAGCCATGACCTGTGTTTCCTTGACCAGCATTTCCTTGCTGATTCAAACCTTCACGCTGTGAACGCAACTGATGTCTTAACCCAGTTAAAGGCGACGATGGTTTGCGCTCCTGTTGAGGCGGTTCTGCAACGGTTGGCTGTTCTACAGGAACATAAGGTTCCGGCTGAGAAACAGGAACATAAGGTTCCGGCTGAGAAACAGGATTCATCGGCGCCTGTTGGGCATCACGCGGCGCGTTATATTGCTCGGTATGATTCTGTGCAGGTAGACTCTGAACTGGCGCTGATTGTGGCACAGTTTGAGCCGGAGCCGCAGAATGTTGCGGAGCACTTGGTGCTACAGGAGCCGAAGGCGCGACATGAGGTCTCGGAGCTACAGGTGCTTGAGTGGCTGGCTGAGCTACTGTGGCTGGTGTTGCAGGTTCACTTTGCGTCGATATTGCTGAGGTCAACGACACTTGAGATGGTCTGAATGCCATCATTCTCAAAGCGATCATTTCCATACCGATACGCCCAGTCGGCGAAGCAGCAAGGTCAGTTCTGCCTTTCAACGCAATTTGATAGTAAAGCTGCACATCCTGAGGTGTCAGAGACTTCGCTAACCATTCAATTTTGTCAGCATCTGGAGCCGATTTATCTAAGCTGGCAGGTAGTGCCTGAAACATGGCGACGCGGTGCAATTGGCTCGCCAACTGCTGAAGCAGTCCATCCCATTCAACACCATTCTGCGCAAATGTCTCAATCGATTCCATTACCATTTGAGGTTGTTTGGAGCTGATTGATTGCAACAGGTGAAGCGCTTGGTCAGTATCAAGTGTACCTAACATGTGCGACACAATATCGTTGCTCACATGATTGTTACCTAGCGCAATCGCCTGATCGGTTAAGCTCAACGCGTCACGCATACTGCCATCAGCGGCATGAGCAATAAGACCTAACGCCTTGTGCTCAAATGCGACGCTTTCTTCAGTAAGAACATGCTCCAGTTGTTGCTGGATATTTTCGATACTGATCGGCTTTAGATGAAACTGAAGACAACGAGATAAAATCGTCATCGGCAGCTTCTGAGGATCGGTGGTCGCAAGCAGGAACTTCACATACTCAGGCGGTTCTTCCAACGTTTTCAATAATGCATTGAAACTGTGGCGCGACAGCATGTGAACTTCGTCTATCAGATAAACCTTAAAGCGACCACGCGCTGGCTTATACTGGACGTTATCGAGAAGCTCACGAGTATCTTCAACTTTGGTGCGCGACGCCGCATCGATTTCTAATAAATCAACAAAACGTCCTTGGTCAATTTCTTTACAGGTTGCACACTCGCCACAAGGCGTTGATGTTATACCTGTTTCACAATTGAGCCCTTTCGCAAAAAGTCGTCCAATCGTCGTTTTACCTACACCACGAGTACCACTGAACAGGTACGCATGGTGAAGCTGATTGTGAGCCAAAGCATTTTCTAAAGCTGTTAATACATGGGCCTGCCCTACCACTTCTTTAAACTTGGTAGGACGCCATTTACGCGCTAAGGCAAGATAACTCATGAAACCTTCCGTTGTAGATGTTTATACCTAATTAGTCTATTCAGCCACTGGACTGTTAGAAACCAAACTGTCCGACAACTGAAAAGGTATTAGTGGCCTTCAAATTCACAAATGCTGTAAACGTTTAAGCCTAAACCTTCTAAACGCTTGTCACCACCAATTTCTGGTAGGTTGATAACAAATGCTGCGTGTTCTACTTCACCGCCAAGTTGGCGAATCAGAAGAGTTGTCGCTTCGATAGTACCGCCTGTCGCTAGCAGGTCATCAACAACAAGTACTTTGTCACCAGATTTAATAGCATCTACATGAATTTCCAGTACATCTGTACCGTATTCCAATTCATAAGATTGCGCGATGGTTTGACGAGGAAGTTTACCCGGCTTACGCACTGGTACAAAACCTACGCCTAGTTCTAGAGCTAGTGGTGCACCGAAAAGGAAACCACGAGCTTCTGTACCTACAACCTTGGTAAATCCCATATCCTTGTACTTATCAACCAATAACTGAATAGTTGCTTGATATGCTTGAGCATCTTCCAACAGACTCGTTACGTCACGGAACAAGATTCCTGGCTTTGGATAGTCTTGAATTGATTTGATGCTTGATTTGATCAGTGAAAGAGTTTCGGTTGTCATAACTAAATTAACTTCGGTTCATTCAGTACATGAATCTATGTACTGGTATTAAAATTCCGGCACACCCTAAATTAATATTTCATAGCGCCGAAAAAACAAACGCCCACTACGAAGAGTGGGCACACTTCCCGCTAATGCTAGTGATTTTCTTGCTGGTTAGCAACCAGCTCGTAGGTAGGTATGCGCTGAAACCCAGTGATCAATACCACAAGCCCAAAAAACAGTAGAAGTTTTAACCAAATATGAGGCACAAACCAGATAGAGAATGAAAAACTGGCGATGATAAATAGGGTTCCACGAATCTTCACTTTTCTGGAAACCGCTCGGTTCTGTTGCCAATTTTCTAAAATAGGGCCGAATAAGGCGTGTTGATGCAACCAACTATGAAAGCGTGGGCTACCTCTGACGAAGCAAGCACTGGCTAACAAGATAAATGGGGTAGTTGGTAGCAGAGGAAGGATGATGCCCAGAATGCCTAGGCATACACTCACAGCACCAACAATATTATAGGTGTAACGACGAATACTGATGGTGAAACCTCTGAATTATTAGAAACCCTCGTAGCCACTAAATACGCGAATCCAAGTTAATGTTGCTGGAAGCGTTGGGATCAATAGGGCTGCAATGAAACCTAAAAAATATAAAACGTTATATGGTTCTTTAAAGTCTTTGTCTGCCATGGGTACGTCTCTGAGCTTGTGTGTTGAGTCTTGTTATTGCATCTCGTTAATGACAAGTAAACGAATTGATGCATCATTGTTTTCGGCGCAGACTATACCTCAAACAATTCAACTTAAACACAGAGTAATTGTGTGGTTATTGACAGGTAGATACAAGGCTCACACTCTGCGTAAGTGTAAGCAACTATAACTGATTGAAGCGACCGAAGCCTTATGCTTCGGCACCACGATGAATATCAAGAGAAAAACTACTTACCCCAATCTTACCCAAAGAAAGCTGGCATCCTCCGTGAATCAGAAGATCTTTGGTAATAAAATTTTTCATGCAGTTTTCACCAAGATTCACGCCAGCAGAAATATGTTGCGTCATATAGCCATTTGACCACTGGCTATCTAACCCTGCGGGCAAAATGGACAGTGTTCCGTCCGTTAAGTCTGCCAGACCAAACAGCGCCGACACTGGTTGCGCACAAGGTGAACACTCTAGCCCTTTTTCTAAGATGTCAGCCAAGTCTTTGAGATCCGCGCTGAAACTACGCAAGTTACGCAAGTAATCATGAAATAACGCTCTCACCAATAATGTACTGGCAACGTTGTCTTCATCGTTCGTTGCAGAGTCAACCAAATAGAAAGCAAACTGACCATTCATCAGCCACGCATAGTCAAAGACTAACGGCATTGTATCCGTAGACTGAAGAAGACGATAACTGCACTTCCACACCCCTTGTGAAGTGTCGTTTTCAGGCAACAGAGCGTGCAACAAATCACGGGCTGCATTTGGGTTTGAACGTAGAAAGTCCAAATGCCAATGCAACTCTTGCTCTTCGGGCACATCGCCACCGCCGTCAACACGGAACCATTGGCTGGAAAAATCACGTTGGTCAACAATGTGGTTGTTGGAATCTTCTAAAGTGCTTTCTATTGCACAACCTAAGTGAGCGTGGTTACCAATCGGCTTCGCCAGAAAATCTTTAATCCCATAACGTAAGGCTCTTGCCACATCAGACATCTCATCAGTCGCTGAAACAACAATCAATGGTAACGACGGGTACTCTAAACTGACTTCTTCCACAAACTCTATGCCGTCTAACACTGGCATAGATAAATCACACAAAACCAAATCAGGTTCGACAGTTCTTAGCTTTCTAAGGCCATCCAGACCATTTTCAGCTTCCATCACGTCATAACCCTGCGCCGACAAGTAGCCACTTGTGATACGTCGGAAAATGGGGTCATCATCAACCAACATAATTAACTTCTTGTGTATCGACTCCGCCATCGGTTGCGGATCCATACGAGGATGAGTTTTGTACATAGCCTAACTCCACTATGCGTTTGTTATATGCAATGACGTTGACTTCAAAGCAGGTGAATTCGTTATTTAAAAAGTAGTCAGTAAAAAGGATTTATACAAATATTCCACTTTCAGGTCTTGTTGCATACTATATGTACGCAATGTCTCAAAATCGTCAAACAAGTTGACATGACTCAACCTTTGCTTTCAGATATCCGTATAACTTAAGCAAATTCGTAAAATAATGTGTCAGGAAAAATGAAACTAGACGATCTAAATCTCTTTCGACTGGTGGTCGAGAATGGAAGTTACACGGCAACTTCTCGCAAAACGATGATTCCAGTTGCTACGATCACTCGACGCATTCAAGCACTCGAAGACTCATTGAACTTGAGACTTCTTAATCGCCACGCTCGTAAACTCTCTCTTACAGAAGCTGGGGAACGTTTCTTCAAAGATTGTTCTCCTCTGTTACACCGTTTGGCTTCAATGGCGGAAGAGATCACTGACGAGTGCCGTGGCGCATCTGGCAAACTTAAGATCTCTTCACCTTCAAACCTGACGAAGCGTTTGATGATGCCGATGTTCAATGAGTTTATGAAGCAGTACCCAGAAATTAATATTGAACTGACAACTAGCAATCAAGCAGACCAACTAGACCCAACGGAGTGGGATGTCATTTTCAGAATTGGTCCGCAACGCGACTCAAGCTTAATTGCTCGTAAAATCAGTGAAGTGAAAGATATTTTGGTTGCAAGCCCGACTTATTTAGCTAAGAACCCTGCACCTAAACATGCGGAAGAGCTGAGCCGACATTCATTGCTTAAAGGGCACCCTTTACTGAAATGGCAACTCACCAACACCGAAGGCGAAACGGTTATTAACTTAGATAAAGGTCGTTTCCAAGCCAACACTCTAGATGTGGTACGCATTGCTTGCTCTGAAGGGTTAGGTATTACACTGATGCCTAACGTCATGATTACCGAATACATTGCCGAAGGCAGTCTAGTTCGAGTACTTGATCAGTGGAGTGCGAATCCGCGCGATATCTATATGCTGTATAACCATAAAGACCACCTTCCAGAAAAAGTGCGTCTCTTTATCGATTTTGTTATCGCCTACCACCTGCATTAAAACAATTGCATTAAAACAATTGCATTAAAAAAGGGCCATTCGGCCCTTTTTGCTTATCTCTACTTTCTGTTATCAACGATTAAAGAAACTCGACAAACTTACTGAGTTCTCGCTCAGGCACTTTCATCGTACTGCCTTCTGGAGTACCCAGATAAAGGAAACCGACTACGTGGTCTTCCCCTTCTAAACCAAAAGCGTTTCGCACTTCTGGATGAAACATCAAATTACCTGAACGCCATATTCCCTGAAACCCTTGTGCAACCGCCGCCATTTGCATAGCTTGCACAGCGCAACCCGCTGATAAATGCTGTTCAAACGCAGGTACTTTTTCATGCGGTGTCACTTTGGCAATCACGGTAATTACCATAGGTGCTCGGAAAGGTGCATTTTTCATCTTAGCGACTGCGGCTTCATCATTGTTGTCAGCAATCGCGGCTTTAACCAACACATCCGAAAGTTTATGAAGACCACTGCCCTGTGCGATCACAAAACGCCAAGGTGTCAGATTTGCGTGATCCGGTGCGCGTAACCCAGCACGGATAATGTTTTCCAAAGCTTTGCCTTCCGGAGCCGGAGCAACAAGCTTGGCCATAGAGCGGCGATTGAGCAGCAGTTCAAGAGCATCCATGATAAGTCCTTCTTAAGTGCTTAATTTGTTGAAGATATAAATTTAAACCAATCCTAGCATAGAAATTTTTATTCTCATCAATGCAAAAAGTGAGGTTTTCACCTCACTTTCTGTTTTTGCTTCACCAACGTTGTTTTTCCTTCTTATAAATAGAAGGTCTATAGATAGAAGACGTTATGAATAAAAAGTCTCACCAGTTCCTGCGCGAGTTAGCAAACCATCACAAGGCGCAAATCTGTCGCCATATTTCTCGGCATGCTGATTCATCATTTCCACCAGTTTAGGCAGACCAATATGGTCCATATAGCGGAAAGGTCCACCTAAAAACGGCGGGAAACCAATGCCAAATATTGCGCCAATATCGCCATCTCTTGGACTACGAATGATGCCTTCATCTAAACAGCGTACTGCTTCATTTAACATCGGCAGCATGCAGCGCAATGATATTTCACTCTCCTTGAGGTGTGACTCTGGTTTCAAATTCAGTAGCTTATAGACTGATTTATCAACCTCTTTTTTCTTGCTGCCTTTGTAGATATAGAAGCCTTTGCCAGACTTACGACCTTTGCGGTTGTCGTTAAGCAACTTATCGAAAACCTCAGGGCCTTGGAAACGAGGGCCAAGTTCTTTAACCAATATCGGCATAATTTTCGCGCCAATATCGATACCGACTTCATCCAACAAGGTAATAGGTCCAACAGGGAAGCCTGCGTTCAGCAACGCAGTATCAATCTCTTCTATCGGCACACCTGCCATTAGAATTTGTGCTGACTCATTCATGTATGGAGCAAGAATACGGTTAACGTAAAAGCCTGCTTTATCTTTAACAACTATCGGCGTTTTACCCTGTTTGCGAGCAAGTGCCACTACAGTTGATACTGTTTCATCAGAAGTAGTTGCATGCGGTATCACCTCAACCAAAGGCATCTTTTCGACTGGGCTAAAGTAATGCAAACCAACCACATTTTCAGGACGAGCGGCTTTTTCAGCGATTTGATGAATCGGTAACGAGGATGTATTGGTCGCAAAAATTGTCGTTGGCTTAGCATGCGTTTCAATGTCTGAAACCATGGATTGCTTGAGTTCCAAGTCTTCAAACACCGCTTCTATCACCACGTCAGTCAAGTTGAACGCAGTAAAGTCAGTGCCTCCAGACAACTTCATCATCTCGTGCTGAACCTGAGCTTTGCTCAGAATGCGGCGCTTACGCTGCTTCTCGAACAATCCGTAGTTATATTTGAGCGCATTGAGCACTCCGTCATTCGAGACATCTTTAATGCGAACCGGCACTTTTGCTTTTGATGCGCTGACGTGGCTGATACCCGCGCCCATCAAACCACCACCTAATACACCCACTCGCTCGACTTTTCTTGGCTCAGCATCGCTACCGTTTTCTTTCTTCATTTCCGTAGTCGCAAAGAAGATAGAGCGCAGAGCTTTCGATTCGGACGTCATCACTAATTCACCAAATCTTTCCGCTTCTAACTGAAGCCCTGCTTTCATGCCTTTTTCTAAGCCATATTGAATGACTTCCAATATCGCTTTCGCCGCAGGATAGTTCCCGCGCGTCTTTTGTTCTGTCTTCTTAGACGCCTGTTCGAACACAAGCTTACGGCCAATATGAGTTCGCGATATCAGTCTTTCTTTCGTCGTCAGTTTGCCTTTGCTGCGCTTTTTACTCTTTTCATTCACAAAACGCTTTGCGACATCCAGTAACACACTGTTTGGTACGCAAGCATCAACAACACCTAGCTTTTTCGCTTTCGCTGCACGTAATTGTTTACCTGTAAGAATCAGATCTAGTGATGGCAGTAAGCCAATCAGTCGAGGCAAACGCTGTGTACCGCCAGATCCTGGAAGTAAACCCAACATCACTTCCGGCAAGCCCAAACGCGTTTTGTCATCATCACTACACACACGGTAATCACACGCTAAAGCGAGCTCTAAACCGCCACCCAAACATGGGCCATGAATCGCAGCGATAACAGGGAATGGGAGATCAGACAGTTGCTGGAACATCTGCTGACCTTGGGTCGCCAACTCCTGCGCTTCTTTTGCAGAAGTGCAAGAATCCAACATTCGAACATCGGCGCCGGCAATAAAGTTGTCTGGCTTCAAAGAGTGGATGATCAGACCTTTTACTTGATTCTTTGACTGATTCAGTTCCGTGAACACCTCTTGCATTTCCGCGGCAAACGCAGATTGCAGAGTATTCATTTTTTCTCCCGGAACATCGATGGCAAGCCAAGCAATACTGTCTTCATCAATTCTAAGATGGAACGCTTTCGACTCACTCATTACTCAACCTCCAAAATCATAGCTGCACCCAGTCCGCCTGCGGCACACGCCGTGTTCAATGCAAGACCACCACCACGGCGTTTTAACTCGCGAAGTGTTTGAGTGATCATCCGTGCCCCTGTCGCCGCAAATGGGTGACCATAGGCAATGGATCCACCAAGCACGTTAAATTTATCCATGTCCACTTCACCAATCGCTTGGCTGCGACCCAACACTTCTTGGGCAAATTTCTCGCTGGCAAACATTTTTAAGTTCGCCAAAGTCTGAGCGGCAAAAGCTTCGTGCATATCAATCAAGGTAAGATCAGAGAGCGTAATGCCAGCTCTGTCTAAAGCGATAGGTGTTGCATGGGATGGCCCCATAAGCATGTCTTGTTGAACACCAATAGCGGAAAACGCGTAAGAACGGATGTAACCCATGATCTCCAGCCCCAACTCTTTCGCTTTACCTTCACGCATCAAGATAATGGCTGCTGCGCCGTCAGTAAGAGGAGTACTGTTGGCTGCGGTTACTGTGCCATATTGACGGTCAAAGGCAGGGCGCAATTTGGCGTACCCTTCCAAAGTCGAATCATGGCGAATGTTGTTGTCTTGTTCGATCCACTTTCTATAAGGTTCAGGAAACGCTGTCATTACTTCGCCCTGAATTTTGCCTTCACTCCAAGCAGTTGAAGCGAGTGTATGTGAGCGATGTGCCAATGCATCTTGATCAGCGCGAGAAATCCCGTGGGTTTTTGCCATTTGCTCGGCGGTTTGTCCCATGGAAAGCCCAGTTGAATACTCCGCAACGGCTGGCGGTACAGGCATTAAGTCTTTGAGCGATAGTGATTTCAGTACTTTGAGTTTTTGGCCGATTGTTTTGGTTTTACTTAAAGCCAATAAACTCGCTGCTAAATTTCTTGAAACGCCAATTGGCAGTACCGATGAAGAATCCGCACCACCCGCAATACCGATGTCGATCGTGCCAGTCATAATACTTTCTGCAACGTTCACTGCTGATTGAAAGCTGGTTGCACATGCTCTCGTCACACTGTAAGCATCCGTATTAATATCCATACCGGTACCAAGTACAATTTCTCGCGCAATATTTGGCGCCGCTGGCATTTGAACAACTTGCCCAAACACAACCTGTTCGATCAACTTGGGATCGATATTCGTACGAGCAAGTAATTCACTTACCACCATCTTTCCAAGATCAACTGCGGGAACTTGGCTGAACTCTGTACTTTGACGTGCAAAAGGGGTTCTTAGACCTGCGACGATAGCGACACGTTCACCCGAACGCGTTTTGACTTCCTGTTTACCCATTACTTTTCCTTAGAATAAGAGGTCTGACCTGCTCATTGTAACGAGATTGTTAATACAATCAAACAAGCGTTTAGAAAACGTGATATCAGCAGCGAAACAAGTATTCCTGCTTAAGCTCTGCTAACCTTTATATCAGCTATATCAGCTATATCAGCTATATCAGCTATATCAGCTATATCAGCTTGTCTTGAATGGTCTAAAAGTGATTGAAGAGTGAGAAAGGAAATAAATATTTTCAAAAAGAGGAATTGAAAGCAAAAAAAAACCACACAAATCTGTGTGGTCGGAATATATAGTAAAACAATTAACTTACGCCAATTGAAAATAATCAGTTTCCTGATTAGGAGAAAGTAAAGTCAGCCTTCAAAAGGAAGTGTCATCTTGCTCAACATGCTAGTCACAAGGACTAACTAGATGACGTGAACAACTATAACTGCTCCTGAGCAATAGATTTTGAAATAGATCAATTTTAATGTGATTTATTGAGAAGAACGAAATTAATTTCGTCGAAAAGTTGTTTTGAGCATAATTTTCCACATCAATGCGAAAACATCGTTACTCAAAAGAGCCTGAATACCCATTTAAGTTGCTAAGTGCTCACCTTAGTTTCGAATTTGGAATGAATTGAAATATCACACTACGAAGCCATCGGAGACTCGAGTGTCAATAATTAAAATATTTGGAAAGAAATCGGCTAACCATCCGGTCAATAACGGTATGGATAGACAAAGAAAATACGAAGCGCTTGTGCGTGCTTATCACACCGATCTCTATCGTTACGCTTACTGGTTATGCAAAGACCAAAGTGTGGCTGAAGATTTGGTGCAAGAAACTTGCTTACGAGCGTGGAAATCACTCGAAAGCTTGCAAGATGAAAAAGCCGCTAAGTCTTGGCTCATTACAATACTGAGGCGAGAGAATGCGCGCCGCTTTGAGCGCAAACAGTTTGATTTAGTTGATATTGAGACACACGGAAATGAAGCAAAGGTTTCAGACGATGCTCACCACCAGAGAGAATGGTTGCAAAAACAGATCATGAAATTGGAAGATGAGTATCGCGAACCGCTGTTCTTACAGATCATTGGCGGTTTTAGCGGTGAAGAGATAAGCGAGATTCTCGAACTCAATCAAAATACCGTTATGACTCGCCTTTTCCGAGCTCGTAATCAATTAAAAGAAATGTTGGATTCTTCCGAAAACTTTAGAGGGCAGCAAAATGGATGATTTAGAATTTCGCCGCCGCGTCATGTCGGAACCGAAACAGAAAAACAGCGAATACGCTGGTGCATTATCCAAAGAGGCTAACCAAAAGTTCTTAGATGATGTGTTAAAGCTCGACGCACAAATCGCTGATGCGATGAAAGTTGATGTGCCTGAAGGGTTAGCCGACAGAATTTTGTTCAATCAAAGTTCACACGCGGATGATAATGTCACTACCGTTAACTTTGCTCGTAGAGCAATGGCAATGGCAGCATCTATCGCTTTTGTATTTGGCTTAATCGTAGGACAGGTCAACTGGGGGAAACTTATCGTTCCACCAGCACAAGCAAGTTTGGTTGATATCGCCATTAAACATGTGGTCGATGAAGAAGGCTTTGTGTCCAACATTGACGAACAAGTCAGCTCTAGACAGATCAATGCAAAGTTACAGCCTTTTGCCTATAAGTTCACCGAGAACTTCCCGTACCATGTTTATTACCTAAATCACTGTGGATTTGGCAAATCTAACGCTCTGCATATGGTTTTCCAAGGTGATAGTGGCAAAGTTACTTTGTTTCTCGCAGGTGTTCAGAGCGACATCAATGGACACTTTGATAAAGATGGAATGTCCGGAATGGTCGAGTCAGTCGGCGATAAAAGTCTGATTCTCGTCGGTAATAGTAGCGAAAACATACGTAAAATTGCAGACAATCTTCTTCCTTTACTTAGCCCTCAGAAATAGCCAACCTGAATAGACAATAAGCTCACAAACAATGTGGGCTTATTGCATTTTTAATAGAGTTAAAACTCTAATAAATCATTATTTCTTACAAATTCATGTCAGTTATCCACCATTTCTGCAATTTTCTCGTCCAATTAGACAATGGTCGGATTTCTATATTGTAGACTAGGTACTAGGATCAGCCCCAACTGAGCAATTGCTCAAAAAAGCCCACTAGAGGCTATACAAAAAAGGAAAAACACATGAACAAGACGCGTCTGTTTAAACGTTCACTATTAGCAGTAACAGTAACACTAGCTACGCAGCAAGCAATGGCTGCTGGCTTCCAGCTCAACGCTCAATCAGCAACGGGCCTAGGCCGTGCATTTGCTGGTGATGCCGTAATCGCAGATAACGCTTCAGTGATGGCGCGTAACCCTGCAGCAATGGCACTATTCGACAAAACTGAGTTATCCCTGGGTTTCGAGTCGATTACTACCATGATCGAAGTAAAAGATGCTAAATACTCAAGTCCTTTAGGTACATCAACTTCTATTGCAGACACTGATGATGTAGGTAGCACATCAGTAGCTCCCAATATCCATTTAATCGTACCTATAGATGAGAAGTTTGCGGTTGGCGTTAACGCATACACTAACTTCGGAACACGTACAGAATTTTCTAGCAGTTACACCGCTTCGGAATACGGCGGTGTTACAGATGTTAAGAGCATTAACTTCGGTTTGGCTGGTTCATATCGTTTAGATGAACAACTAAGCTTTGGTGCCGGTATAGATTTAATCTATGGTCAAGGTACTCTACAGCGCTATGCAAGTAGTTCATCAGCTGCGCTGGCTTCGTATAAACTTACAAACGGAGCATCGACTACTGCGGTTCCAGCTGGTACAGCTCTTGTTAATATCGATGGAGCCGATGGTTGGGCTGTTGGTTTCAACGTAGGTACTGTGTATGAACTAGATGAAAACAACCGTTTCGGTTTTGGCTATCACTATAGTCCAGACTTCAAAGCGAAAGATGACTATGGCCAAGAAATTACTTTGCCTCTTCCAGATATCGCAGAGTTCTCTGGTTTCCACAAAATCGAAGATACATCATTCGCAGTACATTATAGTGTGCAATGGATTGGTTGGTCATCATTCGACAAAATTGAAATGCGTAACCTAAAATCTGGTTCACTAGCTGGAACAAACTACGACAAACCATATGAATGGCAAGATGGCTGGCACTATTCACTGGGTGGTACTTACTACCTAAACAGCGACTGGACTCTACGTGCTGGTTATATGTATGACACAAGTGCTCAGGACTCAGTAACATCAATTTCAGTACCTGATTCAGACCGCCAATGGTTCTCAGCAGGCTTTACCTACGCTATTGACCAAGCATCTAACGTAGACTTTGGCTTTACGTATCTACTAGGTGACGATGTAGCTGTAACTGAGAATTCAGCAGGTACTACTTTGACAGCAACAACGCACGCTGATGCAATCTTAGTAGGCTTACAATACAGCCGTTCTTTCTAATCAATAGTTAGAAACAACACAATCGCTAAGGGGCTGGTTTACCAGCCCTTTTTTACACCTTTCCGAATAATCATTTTATTTTAAGCGCACAGCTGTGTCTTAAAACCCTCCTTACCCCCTACACGTGTACGCTGAAAATACATTCACGGAAAAAATTAAGCAGTCATATATCTTATATATGAAACTTTTTTGGAATTTTATTTTGTATATCAATTAAAAGTTGGTTTTCATTTTTCATGGCTGATTTTAGTTCTTAGACTTTACCGTTCAGTTTTTTCAAATTTCAGCGAACATAAAATTAAAATGAAAACAAATAAGACTCTCCTTACTCTAGCGGTGGCTGCTAGTTTGGCTAGCGTACCAACTCTTTCTCATGCAGCAGGTTTTCAACTTGCCGAATACTCAGCAACTGGCCTAGGCCGCGCCTACGCAGGTGAAGCCGCGATGGCAGATAATGCCAGCGCACAGTGGCGCAACCCTGCAATGCTTACTTACCTAGACGGTACTCAAATTTCAACGGGTGCAATTTATGTAAACCCAAATGTTGATGTACATGGTGATGTAACTTTAGGTGGCTCTTCAAGCAGAGCTGAAACGAATGACTATGCAAACGATGCTGTTATTCCTAACTTTTATCTCTCTCATCAAATCAATGAAAAACTAGTTGCCGGCCTTGCTCTAGGCACTAACTATGGTATGGAGACCGAACTCAGCTCTGACTTCGCAGCAAGTCACTTTGGTGATGAAGCGATGGTAAAAACCATGGAAGCGAATGCCAACCTTGGTTATCAATTGACAGACGCTGTTAGCATCGGTGGTGGTGTTAGCTACGTTATCGGTGAAGGCCACTTCGGTGCGAAAGCTCCTGCAACTAATGCTTACTCTTTGCCTCAAGGTACCACTCTTAAGTATATGGAAGGAGAAGATACTGCATGGGGCTGGCAAGCAGGTGCTGCATGGCAAATCAACCCGAGTAACCGTGTTGGTTTAACCTATAAATCAGAAGTGGATCTTAAGCTCTCTGGCACAGCAAAAATTTTCACTGGTACAACTGTATTCAATGACACGGGATACATGGTTCTAACCATGCCTGCAACAGCGGAAATTGCCAGCTTCCATCAAGTAACAGACAAACTTTCCTTACACGGCAGTATCAACTGGACTGACTGGAGCAGCTTCGAAAAACTTGAAGCTGAGTTAGACAAGTTAGGCACACAGATGGTTAAAGAAGAAAACTGGAAAGATAACTACCGTTTCGCTCTCGGCGCTACTTACCAGTTAGATTCAAAGCTTGCTCTACGTAGCGGTGTGGCTTACGACATGGGTGCGGTTAGTGATCAAAACCGAACGATTACGATTCCAGAAACAGACCGTATCTGGTTAAGCATTGGTGCAGGCTACGACGTTACCGAACAGTTCACTGTTGACGCAGGCTTTACTTATATCTTAGCTAAAGATGCATCAACCAAAGAATCTCGTGGTTATGAATCAGATGATAAAGCAGCAGCAGTTGGCGGCACATTCACAGGTCAAACGACTGGTAGTGTTTGGTTGTTAGGTGTTCAAGCGAGCTACCGTTTCTAACCACTAGTTCTAAAAAATATTGTTTATTCAATCAGGCCAGTGTTTATCACTGGCCTCTTTCTTTTAGGAACAATAGAAACTGTTCACTGGCCTCTTCTATTAAATCCAATACCAACTCAAAACCTTGATCTCCGCCGTAATACGGATCGGGAATCTCTTCATAGTTGGATTCACCGTGACTCAGAAATAACGACAATTTGTACTGCAATTGCTTAGGGCACATGAGCATAAGATCTTCCAAATTGTCATGATCGGCTGCCAGTATGTAGTCAAAATCCTCAAAATCTCTTTTGGTTACTTTACGTGCCAAAATTCCAGAAAATGAATAACCTCTTCGCTCTCCAGCGGCTCTCGCTCGTTTATCCGGAAGTGCTCCTTGGTGATAGCCCATCGTACCTGCCGAATCCACTTCAACATCTATACCTAGTTGTTCTGCCTTGTTTCTTAAAACCGCTTCTCCGGTTGGTGAACGACAAATATTCCCCATGCAAACCACTAAAATTTTTGTCATTGTAATTCCTTGTTTTTGGTCTGTGTTTACCAAAGCATCATTAAGTTATCATAGTCACTAGAATCCGATTGAAAAAGGAATTGTCATGTCTAGCGATGACGTAAAACAAGAGCGCCACAAAGCTCGCCAGCAAAAAGTGAAAGAACAGGTCGATGCGCGAGTCGCAGCCGCTCAGGAAGTTAAAGGGCTATTGTTGGTTATTACTGGTAATGGTAAGGGTAAGTCTACTTCCGGTTTTGGTACTATTGCCCGCGCTGTTGGACACAACAAAAAATGTGCTGTCGCACAGTTCATCAAAGGAACTTGGGATAATGGTGAACGTAACTTGCTTGAAAAGTTAGGCGTTGAATTCCAAATAATGGCAACTGGGTTCACCTGGGATACTCAGAATAAAAAGAGCGACACGGCTGCGGCGCAACTTGTATGGCAAGAGTGCAAGCGAATGCTAAAAGATGAATCTATCGATGTCATTCTGTTCGACGAACTAACCTACATGGTCAACTACGGCTACATAGATTTAGACGAAGTGGTTGAAGCGCTAAGCCAGCGTCCACACATGCAGTCTGTCATTATTACTGGGCGCGCAGCACACCGAACCTTAATTGAAATGGCAGATACGGTTTCCGAAGTAAAGAACACCAAACACGCATTTGAAGCAGGTGTTAAAGCTCTGCAAGGTATCGACTGGTAAAGCTCTAGTTGAAGTCATTTTCTTCATATAAAAGAAAGCGAGCGGACATTACATCAGCTCGCTTTTTTGTTTCTTAGAAGAATAAAACCTAGTTAAACAGACCTTTCAGTAAGCTATCAACCGCTTTCTTAGTATCTTCGTCCTTGATCTTGTCGCTCAATTTCTCGATACCTCGGTCTACTTCTTTTTTCGCTTTCTGTTTGAGTACATCATCAAACACAAGTTTGTATTTAGGCTCTGACCATTTCCCTGAGATGTTGACCGGAATCGTCACATCGCGCAGCTCATCAACATCTTTACCGCCTTGGCCTTTCAAAGAACCCACAACTGAAGTGCTGAGTGTAAAGTCTACCGTTTCATCTAAATAGTTCGCTTTACCCTGCCCTCTGATGCGAAGAGCTGGTGACTGCATATGCAGATCATCGGTCGTGACATTGCCCTTATCGAGTTTGAGCGTTGCTGTCATCGCACTGAAATCGGTTTTCTTAACATGGTCCGCTTGAGTGACATCACCGCCGGTTATTTTTGCATAGTTCGTGCGTAGTAAGTGGGCAACGTTGATACCATTGACAGCGCCATCAGCGAAGTTGATTGCAACAGTACCAACAAGGTTCTTTTGGATACCTGTAGGCGTTAAGCTTTTACCCTGTGCGTTAACTTCTATATTGCCCGTGCCTTCAAGCATATCGTTATCAAGCACATCCATCAGCATAGGTTGTACCTTCACACCTTTAACTGATTTCTTCACCGTATAAGTGGCAGGTGTTTTTCTGGTATCCACTAGCGCTGATGCGGAAACTGAACCTTGATACAAGTTGGCAGTAAAGGATTTCAGTGTCACCAAACCTCGGTTCACGACAACATCCGCTTTCACGTTCTGCATTTTTGCATTGTTCGCTTTTAGCTTATCGATAGTAATGTCGCCAGCAACGTCGAGTGTTTGCAATGCAGATAGATCAGGCTCCACCTCTTGTTTGCTTGTGGTTGCAGGTTTGGTCTCTGTCGACGCAGGCTTCTCAGAAGCCGTTTCTGAAGAACTTGCTGCAACCGCTTTCTCGTTACCAAGGAAGGCATCCACATCAATATCTGGGCTATGCAGGCTGAATCTTACTTTCGGAATATCCGCTAACACCACATCGAGTTTGCCGTCAAACTGCAATGCGTTAGCCGTTAACTTCTCAAGAACGACATTGAGCGTGTTTTTGCTGATATCAAAAGCAATATCCGATTGCATGCCAACCTTCATCGGTGACTGAGGTAAAGCTGCGCCCTGCAGATTTGCTTCCAGAGTAAATCCGTTTGCCGCGACTTTAGTGATCTCTTTATTCACCACTAGCGAGCTAGAGCCTTTCGCCTCTAACATCATATCTGCAGCTTTACCTTTTACAGAAAACTCTAACGCATTTGGTTTATCAAAATCGAATGTCGCCAGCGCTAACTTTGCAGACTCAATGTTGTTTGCTTGGTCGCTAAAGCTTGCGTCCACGTTGATATTGCGTAACGCATATTGCGCAAAATCACTCGACAGTTTGACTTCAGCATTGCCTGAAGCTGCAAAGTTCTGCGGATTGTTTTTTTGCTGCTCATTGCGTCCTTTTGCAGCGAAGCTCACTAAGGTCCACTTCTCTGCTTCGAACTCGTCCACTTTTAACTGAACATCGTAGAGTTTGGTTTGCGTTCCTGCTTTACGATCCTGAATATCCAACAACGCATTGTTGACAGTGACGCCAGCCAGTTGAATAGTCCAATCCTGAACACCGCCGGTTTGCTCTGGAGTTGGCGAAGGACTTTTGCTTTCTGCTGGTGCTTGCGTGCCAGCAACTTCTTGTGAGGTTTTCGCTTTAGTCAAACTGTCTAAGTTCGTTCGACCATCTTTCAATGTTTCTAAATAAATTTCAGCACCATCAAGCTGAACATTGCCAATAACGAGTTGTTTATCCAACAAAGGCATCACGGAGACATCCACCCCAACGTTGTCCACTTTGAACATATTTGGGTTAGCGAATCCCTGCGGGTTGTTCAGTTCGGTTTTGCCAATTTCAAAGCCAATTGAAGGGAAGAATTTCCAGCCAATGTCGCCTTCAATCATTAAATCTAATCCGGTTTGTTTCTTCGTTTGTTCAACAATTAAAGGCTTGAACTGGTTTGGGTTCACGAATAAAACAAGTGCTGCAACTGCGCCTAAAACGACGACCAAAAGTACAGCAACCAAGAGCAACAGTTTTTTCATCTGTTTAATCCTTGCTTGAAAACATCAACACCTGTGATTAACCGATGATTTTCAATCAATTAATCAATGATATAGATATAAAAAAAGTGACACTTAAAGTGCCACTTTTCAGTTAAAAAATAAAGTCGGCTAATGCCAAGCATTAGTCAAAATTACGATTTTAGCAATTTCGCAATGTGTGCTTTTAACACATCGATCGCGATACGGTTTTTACCGCCACGAGGTACGATGATGTCAGCATATTGTTTTGACGGTTCAATAAACTGGAGGAACATAGGGCGAACCGTTTTTTGATATTGCTTCAGCACTGAATCCATTGTGCGACCACGATCTTCTACATCACGCTTCACGCGGCGCAGCAAACAGATATCTAATGGAGTATCCATAAATACCGTTACTTGCATAAGCTCACGTAGACGTGGGTCAGTCAACAGCAGAATACCTTCTAAAATGATGACTTTTTTAGGTGTCATTGTGGTGGTGTTAGCGGTACGAGTATGCTCTGTGTAGCTATACTCTGGTACTTCAACAGCGTGACCGTTCATTAACTGTGTTAAGTGTTCACACAGTAAATCATGATCCAATGCACTTGGGTGATCGTAATTCGTTTTAACACGCTCTTCCATGCTCAGATGGCTTTGGTCTTTGTAATAGCAATCTTCCGTAATCACACCTATTTGGTGGTCACCAACTTTCGCACTCAGTTCATTGTAAATTGTGCTGGCTATAAGACTTTTACCAGAAGCTGATGCGCCGGCGATACCAACGATGACGCATTGATTATTATCAGACATGTATGTGCACTCGATACGTGTATTTTGGGAATTAAGTTAAACCGCCTGATTATAGGGAGTTAAAAAGGGTTATACCAGTTTGCATTCACGTTAAATGACAGTAATTTCTGATGTTGAACAATAAAAAGTCAGAGTAAACGATTACATCTACCCTGACTCAGTGACCATTCATTTCGATCGTCTTTTAAATCTCAGAAAATGACCAAACTTACTCAACCATGGTAAACATGATTGACTCAGGTTTCGCCTTTCCTTGCCAGTACATCGATGCGCAAACACGTTCAGCCAGTTGAATATAAACAGCGGCATGCTCACTGTCTGGGCGAGCGGCGACCGTTGGTTTACCAGCATCAATATCTTCGCGCATGCTGATGTGGAGCGGAATTTGAGCAAGCAGTGACAAGCCGAACTCGTTCGCTAGCGCCTGTGCACCACCATGACCAAAGATATGTTCTTTCTCACCACAATGACTACAGATGTGATAGCTCATGTTCTCAACCATGCCAATCACAGGCACATCTACTTTCTCAAACATTGCCGCACCTTTACGAGCATCCGCCAACGCCAGATCTTGAGGCGTCGTGACGATAAGTGCTCCGGTCACTGGTATTTGCTGAGAAAGCGTCAACTGGATGTCACCCGTACCCGGTGGCATATCAATAACCAGATAATCCAGTTCAGGCCACTCTGTCTCAGTAAGAAGCTGAGCCAATGCTTTTGATGCCATTGGACCACGCCAGATAGTCGCGTCTGATTTATCCACCAGATAACCGATAGAATGAGTGTAAATGCCATGTGCAGATATCGGTTGCATCCATTTGTTGTCACGAACTTCTGGTTTTGCATCCAACTGCCCCAGCATCATAGGCACTGAAGGACCATAAATATCAGCATCAAGCAAACCAACTTTCGCACCACATTTTGCAATCGCTAATGCAAGGTTGACCGCCGTAGTTGACTTACCTACCCCGCCTTTAGCAGATGTAACGGCAATAATGTTTTTCACGCCACGCACTTCTGAAGCGACGTGAGTCTCCAGTGCTTTAGGACTAACAGCAACATCATAGTGGAAAGAAGGGACTTCACCTGACTGCTGCTGTTGGGCAATCCAGCTTGAAAGTTCTTCAGGCAAAGAGAGTGCGGCAAAAGGGAGTGTTATCTTAAAGCCTTGAGCTTCCACTGAAACAATATTTGGTTGCGAAGCCCAATCTTGAATAAGAAAAGGATGCTGAAATTGGTTTAACCAATCACAAAAATCTTGCTTTGAACTGAATTGACGCATAGGTCCTCCTTATATACCTAAGTAACCTCAAGATACTGGTTCAGCGAGAATTTATTCGCTCTTAGGCAAGGCATTGATTTGAAGACATAGTTATTCTACGTAGAAAATCAGTAACGCAGTATAAGAGCGAATAAAACTCGCCCTTCGGGAGCTCATCAACGAGTCCATTCCGGCGCTCAATAACGTTGAAAGGGAATGACCATTCCAGCCGTTATTAACCTTGGCTTGAACTCGTTGATGAAGCTCTGAATCCTGTATCTTGAAGTCACTTAGGTATACGCCCTATGCTACCACCAGCTAAGCCTGTACAGAACCCCGAAAAAACTAAGGCAATCACACCTTTGACACCTTGGAGTTAGATGGCTCATGGGGTAGTATTACCCATCAAAATTTTTATACCTATCAAGAAAGCGAATATTAAGTATGGCAAACGATCCAAGACTCTCTACCGCAAGGAAATTGCTGGTAACTTGTGCCCTTCCTTACGCTAACGGTTCAATCCACTTAGGTCACATGCTTGAACATATCCAAGCTGACATCTGGGTTCGCTACCAGCGTCTACGCGGCAACACTGTAAACTTCATCTGTGCTGACGATGCCCACGGCACGCCAATTATGCTTAAAGCTCAACAGATGGGTATGACACCAGAAGAGATGATCGCCGCTGTTAGTGAAGAGCACCAAAAAGACTTCGCTGGCTTTGATATCAGCTTTGACAACTACCACAGCACGCACTCTGATGAGAACCGTGAGCTGGCTTCACACATCTATCTAGAACTGAAAAAGAATGGCTTTATCTCTAGCCGTACTATTTCTCAGCTTTTCGATCCTGAGAAAGAGATGTTCTTGCCAGACCGTTTCGTAAAAGGTACTTGCCCTAAGTGTAAGTCAGAAGATCAATACGGCGACAACTGTGATGCATGTGGTGAGACATACAGCCCAACAGAGCTAATCAATCCGAAATCTGCAGTCTCTGGCGCTACGCCAATCATGAAAGATTCTGAGCACTTCTTCTTCGACCTGCCTCAGTTTGAAAGCATGCTAAAAGAGTGGACTCGTTCTGGTTCTCTTCAAGCTGAAACTGCAAACAAGATGCAAGAGTGGTTTGAGTCTGGTCTGCAACAGTGGGATATCTCACGCGATGCACCTTACTTCGGTTTTGAAATTCCGGGCGAAAAAGATAAATTCTTCTACGTTTGGCTAGACGCACCGATCGGCTATATGGGTTCATTCAAAAACCTATGTAACAAGCGTGATGACCTAGATTTCGACGAATACTGGAACAAAGACAGTAAGACAGAACTTTACCACTTCATCGGTAAAGACATCGTTTACTTCCACAGCCTATTCTGGCCAGCGATGCTAGAAGGTTCTGGTTTCCGTAAGCCAAACAACGTTTTCGTTCACGGCTATGTAACCGTTAACGGCGCGAAGATGTCTAAATCTAAAGGTACTTTCATCAAAGCGAGTACTTACCTAGAACATTTAGATCCTGAGTGTCTACGTTACTATTACGCTGCGAAACTAAACAGTCGTATCGATGACCTAGACCTGAACCTTGAAGACTTCACTCAACGTGTTAACGCTGACGTAGTAAACAAGATCGTGAACCTTGCTTCTCGTAACGCAGGTTTCATCGCTAAGCGTTTTAATGGCAAGCTTTCAGACAACTTTGTTGAACCTGAGCTTTATAACGAGTTCGTAGCAGCCGCTGACCGCATTGCAGAGCAATTCGAAGCTCGTGAGTTTGGTCGCGCAATCCGTGAAATCACGGCACTGGCAGACAAAGCAAACCAATACGTAGATGAAAAAGCACCTTGGGTTGTGGCAAAACAAGAAGGTCAAGATCAAGAACTGCAAGATATCTGTTCAGTGGGTATCAACCTGTTCCGCGTGCTGATGACTTACCTGAAACCTGTCATGCCTGAACTCTCAGCGCGTACAGAAGCATTCCTAAACCAAGATTTGACTTGGGAAGGTATCGCTACTCCGCTAACTGGCCATGAAATCACAGCGTTTAAGGCACTGTTCAACCGTATCGATCCTAAGAACATCGAAGCGATGGTCGAAGCGTCGAAAGAAGACGCAGCCGCTGAAGTAGCTGCGAAACAAAAAGCAGAAGCGGCACAAGCAACTGAACTAAGCAAAGATCCGATTGCAGAAGAAATCGAATTTGACGACTTTGCAAAAATTGACCTGCGTATCGCCAAAATCGTTTCATGCGAAGCTGTGCCAAAAGCCGACAAACTACTGAAATTCCAATTGGATATCGGTGGTGAAATGCGCCAAGTATTCTCAGGCATCAAAGCTGCTTACAAACCAGAAGACTTAGTGGGTAAGCTAACGGTTGTCGTTGCAAACCTTAAGCCTCGTAAGATGAAGTTCGGTATGTCCGAAGGCATGATCCTCGCTGCTGGCCCTGGTGGCAGCGAACTATGGATCCTTGAGCCACACGAAGGCGCTCAGCCTGGCATGCGTGTGATGTAATCACTCAGAAAATCAGCTTTAAGAAAGCCCTAACGTAATAAACGTTGGGGCTTTTTTTTATGAACCAGTTCACACTTTTAGTTCAACTTGCACTTCCATGGTGCGTAATTCCAATCAATAAAAACCTAACCAATTGATTTAAAAAACAATATACCTTGGCATTAAAGCTGCAATTCCTTTTGTAAATAATAAAATCCTTTCACTGGTTGACGCACAGTTACAGCTGTTACGTCTCAACGATAAGGTAGCAACAAGGAGTTGGTTATGTTTGTCATTGTCTCAATGCTGATCTCTATCGGCATACTTGGTTTGATGTTCTACTTTTCTAAGCAAAGGGAATCGACTTTGCAGCGCAAGTACGAACTTCTGATCGATCTTCGCCAACTGTTATATTTAAGCCGACAGCACCGCAGTGCTACCCATCATGCACTGATGTTCGGAGAGAAAAGAGAAGCAGAGCTTAGTCATTTGCAGGATTTACTGCATGAGAAATCGAACCATCTGATTTCAACATCGCATTTCGATAACAAACCTATGTATCGAGTACTGCAACTTAAATTGAAAGCTCTGATGAATAACTGGCAGGACAGAAGCATTGCACGCAACCAAATGATGCACGGCAAAGCTATTCGACACTGTATGTTTTTGATGGACGAAGTAATGTTGGCTTGGTTGGTAGAGTCAAGCCGAGAGGATTTGAGTGATGAGTACCATATGAATTGGCAGCAAGTGATTGACTCTATGGATACTCTAACCCAGCTACGTATTTCAATTGAAGATATGCATACTCAAGATGGTTCAGCGCGTTTGCGTCATTACTGTGACCTATTACGCCGCAAACTGAATCAATTGGCGTTGATCAGCCCGTTGTCCATTGCATCACCGGCCTGTTCAAAAGCAATGCATATACTAAGCGAGCTGCACGAGAATCCAGCCTTTGATATTCCTCAGGAGCAGCTATATCAACTGACTTCAGATGTCTCGCTGAGCATTGCGCACGTTTATGACCAAATGCTGGCGGATGTCAGTGAGAGTCTTTACATCCCTTTGCCTAAACTGGTCGTCGCTTAATAAACGAAAACGCCATACTGCGAACAGTATGGCGTTTAAATTCAAGCATTCTCTACGCAGTTAAGCTGCGAATAAAGAGAATTAAAGCATCTTACGAGCAGCTTCTACGACCACTTTGATTGAACGAGCTTCTGTCTCTTTCAAAGTTGCATGATCTGGAATTTCTTTTTGAGTACGGTTGATGATAACACCAGCGACACAACCTGCTTTCAAACCAGAACTTGCACACATAGTAAGCAGAGTTGCTGATTCCATTTCAAAGTTTAGTACGCCCATTTCCTGCCATTCTTTCATTGAACCTTGGAAACGCTTAACAACACGACCTGTGAATGTGTCATAACGTTCTTGGCCAGGGTAGAAAGTATCGCTTGAAGCAGTAATGCCCATGTGAACTGTCGCTCCGCTCTCTTCCGCTGCTTGTTTCATCGCAATGGCAACATCAAAATCAGGAACAGCTGGGAACTCCATTGGAGCAAAGTGAAGGCTTGCGCCATCAAGACGAACAGAACCAGTGGTTACAATCATGTCACCAACATTAACGTGTGGTTGAATTGCACCTGTTGTGCCTACACGCAAGAAGCTACGAACACCTAGCTGAGCTAACTCTTCTACAGCAATAGAAGTTGAAGGGCCACCGATACCAGTAGAACAAACTACAACCGACTTGCCATCAAGCTCTGCGCGATAAAGCGTGTATTCACGGTGGCTTGCAAGAAATACTGGGTTATCCATTAACTCTGCAATTTTTTGTACACGCGCTGGATCACCAGGAATGATCGCTAACGTTGCGCCATTAAGATCAGCTTCGGTAACACCAAGGTGGAATACTGCTTGAGACATAGGTTGCTCCTTCATGCGGCTTATTCAGCTCATAAATATAAATAGGTACAGGACAACTTTAGCTCAGTATTAAAAGCCATAGAGTGATAAGAGTCACATCATTAAAAGCAATATGGGTATCTGTTTCACATTTAAGTGACACATATCACTCGTTATCTAATAAATGGCTAATATGTGCGCTGATGGGAAAACTCAAAAGCACAGCGCTTAACTGTGCTTTGGGGAGAGAAAATCACATTGATGGTATGGAATGAGTAGGTTGCTTTTTAAACTTGATGTTTAAAACAATTGGCTAAGTTTTTACCTATTGCTCTTAACACATCACGCCGCGTAATAATCCCTACCAGCTTGCCATTATCAATAACAGGGTAAACTTTAGGCTTTCCGACTTTCATCATATCGGCCAACTCAATGATCGACATTTCCGGAGAGACAGAGAGCACTTCTTTATACATGCAGTCACTGACAATATGTGTGTCCTGACAGAAGTAACTCACTTTGACCAGTTTATCGAGCAAGTCCTGTTCTGAAAGGAAGCCAATTACGCGTTCTTTATCATCAATAACAGGCCCACCCAAGTGATCGGAACGAATCACTTTATCGAGCGCAGCAGACAAAGGCATATCAGGAGTAAAGGTCACCGCTTTAACGGTCATGTAATCTTTTACTTTTAGTGAATCCATTTCAGTCTCCTTAGGTTCCTTATTTAAAGGTAGCTGTTAATCTAAGTGTTGACTAATTTCTTGATTTTACTAAATGGGATTCACCAATTTTTTGATTGTTGCAACCTGTGACTATGTAAAAATCTCTATCGTTCTTACCTTTGGAACAGCGATAACTCTACTTCACCCAACGCTGAGCAGCTTTGGCATCTGAATCTCTTGAATCAATCCAGCGAGTGCCATCGGTTGTGCGCTCCTTTTTCCAAAAAGGGGCTTTGGTCTTTAAATAGTCCATGACAAATTCACACGCTTCAAAAGAAGCCGAGCGATGAGCGCTGCTAACACCGACGAAGACAACTTGATCGCCGATATCTAAATCACCAATACGGTGAATTAATCTCAACTGCAATAATGGCCAGCGTGATTTCGCTTCATCACAGATTTCGTTAAGAGATTTCTCCGTCATACCCGGATAATGCTCTAAATGCAGCCCTGTCACATGGTCACCTAAGTTCATGTCACGAACTTTACCTATGAAAGTCACGACCGCACCCGCATCTGTACCCGATGAAAGCGCTTCATACTCTTGAGCGACACTGAAATCGTCTACCTGAACCGATACATAGCTGTTCATATTAACCTCCAGTTACCGGTGGGAAGAAAGCCACTTCATCGCCATCTTTAAGTTCAGATTCCATCGGTACAATTGATTGGTTAACCGCAGCCAACAATTTGCCGGATTCTAATGCCAGCGCCCATTTGTCCGATTGAGCCGCAAGATGTGCTCGCAATGCTTCAACCGAATCAAACTCATGCTCAAGTGACAAACCATCGCAGTCCACTAATTCTCTTGTTTGGGCAAAAAACAAAACACTAATCATACATCTACCTTAAAATGACCCGATTTACCGCCCGTCTTCTCTAACAAGCGAATTTGCCCGATTACCATATCTTTCTGCACCGCTTTACACATGTCGTAAATCGTCAGTGCTGCAACTGAAGCCGCGGTTAGCGCTTCCATTTCAACACCGGTTTTGCCAGCGAGTTTACATACTGATTCGATACGAACCTTGTTTTCCGATTCAATCGCTTCTAGCTGAACTTCGACTTTTGAAAGCAATAACGGGTGACAAAGCGGAATTAAATCCCATGTTTTCTTTGCTGCTTGAATTCCGGCAATACGCGCAGTGGCAAACACATCACCTTTATGGTGCTGACCTGATACGATTAGTTGCAGCGTTTCTGGTGCCATGTGAACAAAAGCTTCTGCGCGCGCTTCTCTTACCGTTTCTGCCTTTGCAGAAACATCAACCATGTTTGCTTCGCCAGAAGCGTTAATGTGAGTGAATTGAGTCATTGTCCCTCACTCTTATAGATGCGGCATAAAGTTACATGGACGATGGCTGGCATCTAACTGCTGTTTGATGATCTTCGTCCAGCCAGTACGGCAAGCACCTGTTGAGCCAGGCATCGCAAAAATAACCGTATGGTTTGCGAAACCAGCCACAGCGCGAGACTGAATAGTAGAAGTGCCAATTTCTTCATAAGAAACCATGCGGAACAGCTCTCCGAAACCTTCTACTTCTTTATCAAACAAAGGCTTTAACGCTTCAGGGGTGCTATCGCGCGAAGTAAAGCCAGTACCACCTGTGATTAATACCGCCTGAACCTTTTCATCCGCAATCCACCTTGAAACCACTGCACGAATTTTGTACATATCGTCAATAACGATTTGCTTGTCTGCTAGGTGATGCCCTGCTTCCTGAAGCTGCTCAGCAAGGTAGCGACCTGAAGTATCATTTTCTTCTGTACGTGTATCTGAAACGGTTAACACTGCGATGTTCGCTGGTTGAAATTTGCTTTCTGCGTGACCCATTTGTTCACCTTAATTCAATTATTATTCGTTAATTTAAATCTGATTAACCATGATGATTTCTGGCCTTCGAAATGGCCTTAACCACCAATAGACGCTAAATGCGGAGTCATGCCTGTATTTCCTTCCTGAAGAAAATGGCTGACGGATTTGTTCTGTAGCTGCATTTGAATACGTTCGATCAACTCGGCTTCCTGTGCGTCTTCCTGAAGCAAATCTCTGAGCTCAAGCCCTTGTTCGCCAAACAGACAAAGATGCAGTTTGCCCAAAGCAGAAACTCTTAGCCGATTGCAACTCTCACAGAAGTTCTTTTCGTAAGGCATGATAAGGCCAATTTCGCCCTGATAATCTGCATGCACAAAGACCTGAGCGGGACCATCATTGTTTTCTCTTGCTTTTAGAATCCAGCCATTGGCAATAAGCTGATTACGGATTGTGACTCCAGAGATATGATGTTTAGCAAACAAATCGTCCATTTCACCCGTTTGCATCAGTTCGATAAAACGCAACTGAATTGGACGGTGTTTGATCCATTCAAGAAACAAAGGAAGTTCGTGGTGGTTGCGGTCTTTCATCAACACCACATTTACTTTAACTTGTTCATAGCCGACTTCGAACGCGCGGTCGATGCCCGCCATGACTTGATGAAAGCGGTTTTCACCCGTGATTTGATGAAACATTCTCGGGTCTAAACTATCGACGCTAACATTGATATGCGTGAGGCCTGCGTCTTTCCAATCTGCAACCCCCTTTTCCATCCGGTAACCGTTGGTTGTGGTGGCTATTTTCTTAATATTTGAGTTATCAGCAACCAAGCGGATGATATCGGTAAAATCTTTACGTAATGTAGGCTCACCACCGGTAATACGTATTTTGGATGTACCACAATCAGCGAAAGCATTCACCACGCGACGGATTTCAGGAAGGGTTAAAAAAGATGAGTTTTTGCTCCCCGAAGGTTTATAACCATCAGGCAGGCAATAAGTACATTTGAAGTTACAAACATCGGTAACTGACAGACGTAAATAATAAAATTTACGCTGGAATTTATCTTCGAATTGTTGCGCCACGGAACACCTTTCCAAATACGGGAGGCATAAACATTTCCACTTATGCCCTCGTGACAATATGCCACTGGCTTCTTAACCATATCACTATCAATAGTTTCAAGTAACTTAGATGAAAAAGCTCGGAGTTATGGCAGCCGGCTAGAAAGCTAAACACTTATCTAATCAGCGACTACTGGCTGTAAAATACTGAAAAACGCATCATCTTTCTAGTAAATCAGTTGCAAAAGAAAACCAAAGTCCTAATTTACCTCTAAATAAGTATATGTCGTTTTCAATATCCTATACATTCTAGTACACCCAAGCCTCTTGGGGTTGTTGATGGGCGGTACATCCACAACTCAACTTCCATCGGCTAAGGTTTTATCAAATATTAGAAGAATAAAGATGATGAACTTATACAAAGATAAAAAAGTGGTCGCTATTGGCGGCGGCCACGGTTTAGGACGAATTTTGGCAGCGTTAAAGCATTTCGGCTCTAATGCAACAGGTATTGTTACCACAACGGACAACGGCGGTTCGACCGGGCGAATTCGCCACTGCCAAGGCGGAATTGCCTGGGGTGATACGCGTAACTGTATTAACCAGTTGATTACCGACCCTTCCATCAGCTCGATGATGTTTGAATACCGCTTTAAAGGCAGTGGTGAGCTTGATGGTCACAACCTCGGAAACCTGATGCTAACGGCACTGGATAACCTCTCAGTTCGTCCACTAGACGCAATCAATCTTATCCGCACCATGCTGAAAGTTGATGTGAACATTATTCCTATGTCAGAACATCCATCCGATCTCACCGCACTAGCAACAAACGGCAAATGGGTAACGGGTGAAACCAGCGTAGATGAGATGGAAGACGACTTATTGCGACTCGACCTAGAGCCAAAGGTAGCGGCAACTTTCGAGGGTGTAGAGGCGATTGCGGCAGCCGATGCCATTATTCTTGGTCCCGGCAGTTTTCTTACCAGCATAATGCCACCACTACTTTTGCCTAAAATCGGTCAAGCGATTTTTGACAACCAAAAGGCAAAGGTGATTTTTATTGAGAACTTATCTCCAGAATACGGTCCTGCGGGTCGTATGACCCTGAAACAGAAGCTGGAATGGTGCGAACGCGCTTGTAAAAATCGTAAGATTGATGTGGTGATCGGCCCGAAAGAACACCCAGATTTAAAAGACAATTGGAACTGCGTGACTCGCGATTTGGCATCACCAAACCGCGATTGGCGTCATGATCGAGACAAGTTGCGCCTTGCAATTGAAGAGCAGTTGAACAGTTAATTAGCTGACTGGGTTTATGGTTCACCACTGCGGCTACGATTGTTGGTCGCAGTGGTGCTAACGAACTACCTATAATCGGTGACAACTAACAATCACTGATTAGTCACAGTTGCTCGTGACAATTAACTGCTGATAGTAGCCGTGAGTCTGGTTAAGAATATCCACCATGTTCGCGGTTTCTACCTCTTCATCAAATTGCTCACCCAATTTTGCCTTAGCGTCAATATCGACAGCCTTTGCACAGAGTCTATCTGCACCAAAACTCGCCGCACTGCTCTTTAATGCATGGCTGATATCTTTAAGGTATTGAGCTTTATCAACTACCTCATTGCTGGTTAAACTTTGCTGATAGGCTATTAGCTCACCAAGAAAAATTTCAAGGAGCATTGGTACGTTCTCTTCACCAATTTCTCTTGCTAATTTCTCTATCTTGCTTTGGTTTAACACGTCCATAATTATCGACTTTCCTTCTCTTTCTCATTCCACGTTTGTAGTTTTCTGTAGAGCGTTGAAGGGCTGACATCCAAATAGCCTGCCGCTTTTGGAATGTTGCCATCGCAAGCTTCTATCGCTTTTTCGATCGCCTGTTTTTCTGTCATCCAAAGAGGAAAAATTTCATGCACGGTGATAGGGCCGCCCATCGGCATGTCAACGGGTTCAGCACGCTCCTGAGGTAAGTTCAACGGTGGAGGCAGCATATCTTGAGTGATCTCGTTACCCTCATTTAGAACCACTACATTACGCAATACGTTCTGTAACTGACGGACATTACCCGGCCACTCATAACGCTTAAAGCGCTCTACCACTTCAGGAGACAAACGAACAAAACCTTTGCCTTCTTCTTTAGACATATAACCCAACAGCGAATAAGCGATTTCTATGACGTCATCGCTGCGTTCACGCAAAGGCGGCAGATGTAATGGGATAACATAGAGACGATAGTATAAGTCTTCCCTAAAACGCCCTTCCTGCACTTCTTTCCATGGATCACGGTTGGTTGCACAAACGAATCGTACATCCACGCTTTTCATCTTAGAAGAACCGACTTTTTGAAATGTGCCCGTCTGAATAAAGCGCAGCAGTTTTGTTTGCAAATCTAGATCCATCTCGCATAACTCATCGAGAAAAAGAGTTCCACCATCTGCCAATTCAGCCGCGCCTTGTCGGTCAGCTGCGGCACCTGTAAAGGCACCTTTCACGTGACCAAACAACTCACTTTCAATCAAGTCTTTAGGAATCGCAGCACAGTTAATAGCGATAAACGGTTTGTCACCGCGTTTACTCGCCGCATGAATCGCCTCTGCACACACTTCTTTACCTGTACCACTTTCTCCGGTAATAAAAATGCTGGCTTTACTGGTCGCGGCTGAGTCTATGGTGCGATAAACCGCCTGCATAGTCTGACTACTTCCGATAAAGCCCTGATAATTCTGATTATTAAGACCATCAGCATCATTTTTTAGCTTACTGGCTTTACGAATAGCGTTGTTCACGGTGACACGCAGTCGATCCGCTTCACAAGGCTTAATCAAGAAGTCCTGAGCCCCGTAGCGCATTGCTTCAACCGCAGTATCAATCGAACCATGCGCAGTCATGAAAATGACTGGTACATCGGGTGATTTCTGTTTTACGGCATGCAAAACGTCCATCCCAGTCATATCTGGTAATCGAAGGTCAAGAAGAATTAAGTCAGGCTCACGTGCGGCAATGCTTTCTATTGCTTCGCGCCCCGTCCCTACTATGTTGATGTCTATTTCAAGTGGAGTGAGATAAGAACGATACAATGCCGCTACAGACACCGTATCTTCCACCATCAATAAGTATTTTGCTTTTTGTGGTGTGTAATTATGTTGCATAACCTAGCCATTTATTTTTGCATTTTGCTTCATGATTGCATTAGAAGTTGCATTTTGCAAATAAACAGAGGATAAACCATACAACCAGTATGAGAATTGAACAAATTTGGTGTTTTATACTTGGCACGCTAAATGCTTGGTACTAATTGACCCTAACGGGTCACCTAGCCAACTGACGTTGTTAGTGAATACGATATTCACGAAATTACAGCCAATAGAGACGATTTCTATTGGCTATTTTTTTATCTGACTATAGCTCAGAATTTATGACTAAGAGTTCGCAATAAATTGCTTTCTTAACTCTTCAATCTGATCGCGTGTTTTCGCCGCCATCTCGAACTCAAGGTTTTGTGCATACTTGTACATTTGACCTTCTAACTTACTGATCTCTTTATCCAATTGCTGTGGAGTTAAAGACCCATAGTTAGCAGCATCCTCTGCGACTTTAGACAGCGCAACCACTTTACTTGATTTCTGTTTGCGAGATTTAGCAATATCGCCGATTTCCATAATATCTTTGATATTACGTTTTAGCGCCTGTGGTTTAAGTCCCATTGCCTCGTTATAAGCACGTTGTTTTTCGCGACGGCGGTTGGTCTCATCCATTGCTTTCTTCATCGACTTCGTGATGCTGTCAGCATAAAGAATCGCTCGACCTTCAAGGTTACGAGCAGCACGACCAATGGTCTGAATCAGAGAGCGTTCTGAACGTAAGAAGCCTTCTTTGTCCGCATCCAAAATCGCAACCAAAGACACTTCTGGCATGTCCAGACCTTCTCGCAACAAGTTGATACCGACCAATACGTCAAATTCGCCTAAACGTAAATCTCGAATGATCTCGACCCTTTCCACTGTATCGATATCTGAATGAAGATATCGCACCTTAACACCATGTTCATGGAGATATTCGGTCAAGTCTTCCGCCATACGCTTAGTCAACGTAGTGACAAGTACTCGTTCATCTTTTGCAGAGCGGATACGAATTTCAGACAACAGATCGTCAACCTGAGTAGCAACAGGGCGAACTTCGAGCTCAGGATCCAATAATCCAGTAGGGCGAACCACTTGATCAGCCACCTCGCCAGCCGATTTCTCTAACTCATAGTTGCCCGGAGTCGCAGAAACAAAAATCGTCTGCGGAGCCAGTGCTTCGAATTCTTCAAATTTAAGCGGTCGGTTATCCAGAGCTGAAGGTAAACGGAAACCAAACTCCACCAGCGTCTCTTTACGTGAACGGTCACCTTTAAACATTGCGCCAATCTGCGGAACAGTAACGTGGGATTCATCAATCACCAACAAACCATCATGTGGCAAGTAATCAAATAGAGTCGGTGGCGGCTCGCCCTCATTGCGTCCACTCAAGAATCGAGAGTAGTTTTCGATACCCGAGCAGAAACCTAGCTCGTTCATCATTTCAATATCAAATTGCGTACGCTGAGTAATACGCTGCTCTTCCAGCAGCTTATTATTTTCAAGCAGATACTTACGGCGCGACTCAAGTTCAACTTTAATACTCTCAATCGCTTCGAGAATGCGTTCACGCGGTGTGACATAGTGAGTTTTCGGGTAGACAGTAAAACGCGGCAAGTCTCGTTGTTTTATCGCACCAGTAAGCGGATCAAACAAGCTAATGCATTCGACTTCTTCATCGAACATCTCGACGCGCACCGCATCTTGGTCAGATTCAGCAGGGAAAATATCAATCACTTCACCGCGCACACGGAACTGACCGCGCTCAAACGCTACATCATTGCGGGAATACTGAAGCTCCGCCAAGCGACGCAGCATATCACGCTGATTGATCACATCTCCCCGGCGTAAATGAAGCATCATCTTCAAGTAGGAATCAGGGTCACCCAGACCGTAAATCGCAGAAACAGAAGCTACGATGATGGCATCTTTGCGCTCCAGCAACGCTTTAGTAGCAGAAAGACGCATTTGCTCGATATGAGCGTTTACAGATGAATCTTTCTCTATGAAAGTATCCGTCGTCGGCACATAAGCTTCAGGCTGATAATAGTCGTAGTAGGAAACAAAGTATTCAACGGCATTATTGGGGAAAAAAGCTTTCATCTCTCCATAAAGCTGCGCTGCAAGCGTCTTATTCGGCGCAAGCAAAATCGTCGGTCGTTGTGAGCGAGCAATGACATTCGCTAGGGTAAACGTTTTACCAGAACCCGTAACACCCAACAGGGTTTGATGCGCAAGTCCTGCTTCAATTCCTTCTAAAAGCTGCTCTATGGCTTTAGGCTGATCGCCGGATGGGCGATAATGTGATACCAATTCAAACGCCTTACTCATACGCTTTCTTCCTACAGTCTGAACGAGGAACTATTGTCGCTGCTTGCCTTACAGCATGGCAAGTCATAATTGTTATTTACCATTGTGAGAACTTTATATACGAGTTTTTCCCTCATTGTTAAGCTCTCATGAAACAGTTTCATAACTACGAATCGAACTTGTGTTTCAGATCTACCATGGCTAAAAAATAACGTTCGCATCAATCTAAAAAGTTTGTTAATATCGTGCCCCACCGAGCTATACCCATCTAAAATACCCAAATAATAATCCACTGGTTTTCCCCAAAATTTCCAATCTTGACATTAAATTGACCTTTCTCTCGCAGTTTAGAATCGTTAGAAAAAACAGTGGATAACAAGATTTATAAAAGCAAAATCATTAAGTTAGATAAATTGTACAATCGATTACATTTAGAGTTTTCACTTAAATGGAAGCACTTCAAATGATTGCTCAAGTTTCATCAACACACTTATCCACAAATTTGGTGGATAAGTAAATCCAGCGTAATACCCATAAGGGGTACAGAAAAGTAAACTATTTTTTTTGAAAAAAATTAGCTGAATTTTTTAGTGTAAAGGTTGACACTCCCCGTCCCTCTAAGTAACATCCGCACCGCACTAAGCAATTCCCCCTTAGTTCAGTCGGTAGAACGGCGGACTGTTAATCCGTATGTCGCAAGTTCAAGTCTTGCAGGGGGAGCCAAATTCAAGAAAAAAGACGTCCTAGGACGTCTTTTTTTATATCTAAATCTAGCTAAACTGCCGTGCTCGTTCTCCGTTTAAGCTTAAACTCAAGCACAGTTGACGCTTCAAGTTCTTCGCCACCTATCGCGTTCAATAACATTTCCGCAGCTTTTTCTCCCATGCGGACATAATCAAATTCAGCGCTCGTTAGGCTCGGATATGCATGCTCCGCCATCCCTGAACCTTCAAGACATACTATGGCGATATCCCCAGGTACTTTTAACAACCTACGATGGCATTCAAATAAGGCACCAATCGCAATATCCTCGTGGCTACAAACCAAAGCATCGAGTGTTGAGTCACGTAACAATAGCTTCGCGAGTCCTTCCGCACCCAGTTTAGATGATGGCGCCTCTGGTGTAGTCAGAAAATGATCTGGCGTTAAATAGTTTTCTATCATAACACTTTGCCAACCATGCAACTGGTGTTGCAACGTAAAATGATCGCCTCTTGCTCCGATAAAACCGATGTTTTTAAAACCTTGATCAATAAGATGTTTGGTACAAGATTTACCCGCCTCAAAATAATTAAAGCCAATATTCAGGTAATCATCTTTTGAACTTTTTTCAGCTATCTCTATAACCACAGCATTTGATGACTCAAGCAACTGATGAGTACGCTGGCTATGTTCACGTCCAAAAAGTACAACTCCTGAAGGTCGGCTTTCTAAAAATGTTGAGAGTAATTTCTCTTCCTGAACCGGAGAGTAGTCACTATAACCAAGTAGCAACTGATAGCCCGCCTTGTTCAGAGCATGCTGAAAGCTTGGTAAGAAAAATGCGCAGGAATTTTCAAATAGAGAAGGGATAATTAGAGCAACGGAATAGCTTTGAGCTGAAGCCAGCGCACCCGCCGCCTTATTAGGGATATAACCAAGGTCATCAACTACTTGCTGAATTTTCTCTCTCAGTTTGTCAGACACCATTTCTGGTGTTCGTAGCGCGCGTGATACGGTCATAGTACCAACACCCGCTTGTTTTGCTACATCGGCTAGCGTGACACTGCCAGTACTTCTTCGTTTACGAGGTTCGCTCATAGTTCCAGTTTAACTTTCTTGATGTTGCAGCAGGGCAAGATACCACTGCACATTACTAATGTTTTGGGATAGTAACGCATAAGCTCCTTGCACAAACGAATAAAGCTCAAGAGATGATGAAAAGTATTATCATCGTCACACTAAATGATAGCGCTATCAGATAGCGCTATCATTTGTGACTTAATTCAAATTTTTCTCTCATTTTGATCGGTAAAGTAGCCACAAATAATAAAACTGATTGGACCTACCAATGCTACGTGAACTGATTACCTCTGACGTTATTCGTATCTATCCAGATGCAACTGACTGGAAAGACGCTATACACAAGTCCTGTGAAGCTCTGCTTGAAATCAAAGCAATAGAACCTAGTTATGTCGATGCAATATGCCGCTCGCATGAAGAAATAGGCCCTTACTATGTTGTTGGTCCCGGTATGGCGATGCCTCACGCTAGGCCAGAAGATGGCGTCAATCGCTTATCGTTGGCAATTACAGTGATTCAGAACGGTGTGACTTTTCATGCTGAAGAAAATGACCCAGTTAAGATGCTCGTTACGCTAGCGGCAACTGACAGCAATAGCCACGTAGAAGCCATTGCTCAACTTGCGGAACTGTTTATGAATGAAGAGCACGTTACACAGATTTGTAATGCCAAAAACAAAGATGAAGTACTTGATGTCATTGGCAAATATTAACTTTACCTCCTGATATTCCCATCATCTGATGGGTAACCCCTACAAATACAAAAGGTATAAATTATGAAGATTATCGTTGTGTGCGGAAACGGCCTTGGCACCAGCCTTATGATGGAAATGAGCATAAAAAGTATTGTAAAAGAGCTTAATGTTGAAGCAACCGTTGACCACGTAGATTTAGGATCCGCAAAAGGAACAGATTGCGACATCTTTGTCGGTACAAATGATATCGCTGAACAGCTCAACACATTGGGTGTAGAGCCTCGTATCGTTGCTCTGAACAATATGGTCGACAAAGTGTCGATGAAAGAGCGCTTGTCAGTAGCACTTCAAGAGCTTGGCGCTTTATAAGGAGGGGATATGGAATTCTTTAATTTCTTGATGAATGATGTCCTTTCAGAGCCAGCAGTACTGGTTGGTCTCATCGCTTTGATCGGTTTAATCGCTCAGAAAAAATCGGTGACTGAATGTATTAAAGGCACGGTAAAAACTATTCTCGGTTTCATCATCTTGGGCGCAGGGGCTGGTTTGGTTGTCGGCTCTCTAGGAGACTTTGCTACCATTTTCCAACATGCATTTGGCATCACAGGCGTAGTACCAAACAATGAAGCCATCGTATCTATTGCACAAAAAGCATTTGGCCGCGAAATGGCGATGATTATGTTCTTTGGTATGCTGGTTAACATTTTAATTGCACGTTTTACGCCTTGGAAATTTATATTCCTGACAGGTCACCATACTCTGTTCATGTCTATGATGGTCGCTGCCATTCTTTCGACTAGCGGAATGAAAGGTGTTCCACTTATCGCATTGGGCTCCGTCGTTGTAGGTACCGTAATGGTGTTCTTCCCAGCGATTGCTCACCGTTATATGAAGCAAGTAACAGGCTCTGATGATGTCGCAATCGGTCATTTCTCTACCCTATCTTATGTGTTAGCTGGATTTATCGGCAGCAAATTGGGTAATAAAGAACACTCGACTGAAGATATGGATGTGCCAAAGAGCTTGCTGTTCTTACGTGATACTCCAGTCGCTATCTCTTTCACAATGGGCATTATTTTCATTATTACTTGCCTGTTTGCAGGTGGTGACTATGTTCGCGAAGTGAGCGGTGGCAAACACTGGTTCATGTTTGCATTGATGCAGTCCATTACCTTTGCTGGTGGCGTCTACGTCATTCTGCAAGGTGTTCGAATGATCATCGCTGAAATTGTGCCAGCATTTAAAGGTATCTCAGATAAATTGGTACCAAATGCAAAACCTGCATTAGATTGTCCTGTTGTATTCCCATACGCGCCGAATGCAGTATTGGTTGGCTTCTTATCGAGTTTTGCCGCAGGCCTTATTGGTATGCTTCTACTTTATGTAATGAACTTAACAGTCATTATTCCGGGTGTTGTTCCGCACTTCTTTGTTGGTGCAGCTGCAGGTGTATTCGGTAATGCTACAGGTGGACGTCGCGGTGCTATTTTAGGTGCATTCGCTCAAGGTCTACTGATCACATTCCTACCGGTATTCCTATTACCTGTTCTTGGTGACCTTGGTTTTGCGAACACCACCTTTAGTGATGCCGATTTCGGCGCAATTGGTATCTTGCTAGGTATTATCGTTCGTTAACTCAAACGTAAGACTAAAATCCGATATTAGTTATCTGATATCGGATTTTTTACGCGTTTCGAAAGCAAACTTTTTAAAGCACTTAGACTTTATAACATCTTTAAAAATCTAACAAAGATGTCAAATAGTAAGCGTCAGAAGTCTATCTGAATAATGCAACTCAAAGACTATCCGCGTCTTCTGGTATTAATCCACCAAGTAGTGCTTTTCGCCACTGCCCGGAATGTGGGTCGTAAGCACCAAAACCGGAGCTATACTCCCAATAATTCCAGCTATACCCTCTCTTTTCTGCTTCCCTTGTAATGAATGCAGTCCAAGCTTGCTGATCCTCTGGCGGAGCATATTGGCTGTATACACCAAACTCACCAATATTTATCTCAAAGCCACGATTTGGTGCCGCGTTCCATTTATCTACAACATTTAGGTAATCGAGCAGCACTTTACGCTGGGATTGTGTCGCCAACCAACGAGTACCGATCCAAGCATCTGCGCCTTCAACCCATGAAGCTCCCTGATGAGTAAATTTAAACGGTTCGTAGAAATGTACAGTGATGATTGTGTTCTTGGGATTCGCTGCTCTCGGAAGTCGAAGATAGGGCAGTTTCACCACACCGCCCCAATCCGCAGTTCCAATCATGACCTTGCGTTGCCCAAGAGCGTTGTTTTGAGTTTTAGCGTTCTTGTTCCAAACAAGATTGGTTAAGTCTACAACTAGGCTATTCCATTCTCTCACACCAACATCTTCGTGAGGTTCATTTAGAAACTCAAAAATCAACTGATCCTCACCGTATTGGCTGATAGGGAAACGGTTAGATATTTGCTGCCAGAACTTTAATAGCCGTGAACGCTGATAGCTATAATCTCTATCGTCATAAAATAGTTCATTAAAATGATGGGTATTAATAATTACTTTCAAGTTTTCTTGGATTGCTTGATCAACCACCTCTTGAACCCGTGACATGAAAGCGTCATCGATAGTATTGGGATCGCTAGGCAGTGTATGCGCGCTCCAACGGATGGGAATCCTTACACTTGAAAAACCTGATTGACTGATGTTTCTAAAATCACTCGCTTTAATGGTCAGGTTGCTATTCCATTCTCCTTCGTAAGTGGGAGATTCCAGATAATTTCCCATATTGATGCCCCGTCCAAGTAGCGTGGTGCTCAACCCCTTGCTTTCATTCCAGTGATACATATCTGTGTAATAGCTTTTTTCTAGAACCACAGATTGTTCTTTGTTTTCGTTATTGTTGGAACCCGAACCGCACCCGATGACGGTGAAGAGACTAACATAGACCACACTGATTATCTTTATCCCACAATTCATAATTTGTCCTATAACACTCACTGTCATGAAATATAAATTCAACAATAGAGATAAAATAAGCCTTACTTCCATATAGAAGCAGAGCTTATTCAAATACAAAAATTAATTTTATTATTCGTAAGGTAAAAACCTAACTTGTCGATATTTAGCATAAACAGGATAGCCATTATAATAACTTGGTGGAAATTGTGGATTGGCACTGATCCAGTTATTAATAAAAATTTGCATATAGTCTGACACTTGTTTATTGACTCTACGAACTTGAACCCATCGATTCTGATAGCGGCTGAATACTTCCCAAGTCACACCATACTGGTCTATTGTGAATGCATATTTTTCCATGCTCCAAATCGACATACCATACTGCCCCAAGTCAATATCTAAAGGAGACTGTTGACCGCCAACCCATACGTTGGTGTGCAGTAATTTGGTTCCGCCCATTAGCTCAATATCCACTTCATAATGACTGTATGTGCCCGCTTCTCCTGCATAGGTAAAAAATGAACTTATAGTTCCAGGTACAGCACCTGCCTGCATTTCGACTTCATAGCGACCACGTCTAACATATTGATCGGTTCGAATTTCAGAGCAACTCTTTCCATAAGACTCTGGCTTTGCATGCATAATTAATAAGTCAGCTTCGCGCCAAATATTTTGTGCTTTCCATGTACAATCAAACTCACTTCCCCCATTTCTCCAACCATCAGAAACTAGCCAGTTCATCCCGCTCCAATTAAGGGCGTAACTGGAAGAAGCAAACAAAATATTAAGTAGCACCGCATAACTACAGTTTCATAGAATAATGTTCATGGTTGATCTCTTAGCTAGGTTAATATAACCGATGTATAACTTCATCGTTTTCAAGAAAAAAGCACAACAGCAAAATATCTTTGTTTCTTCTTTTTCTTCAGGAATAAACTCTAGAGTTATTTCTTGAAAATTGTCCATACCTAGCTATGAAAACCTCAAATAAGTCATTTATAAAAATTTAAATAAACAGGTGCTATCACAATTCCTTCACCGCCATGAAATAGTTTCTTGGAAGTAATTAAATTATTTAACTGACGTACAAAATACACATATAGGCGAAAATCTATTGCCAAATACACATACACACCACTTGTAATATTCATTGACATGTCGTGTTATAAAAATCCGAATTTAAAAAGCTAAAAATACATTTCCACCCCACAAGGGTTCACGGCGAGAACAAAGATTTCTATTTGTATTGATAAAATTTCACGAGGTTAAAATGAATAAAAAACGGCTAGGTGTCGTTGCTATAGTTAGTTGTGGTTTTATTGGACTTAGTGGCTGTGCTGTTGAGAAAACTACGGCCAATAATGCCATCATGGGTCAAGAAGAGCTCATCACTAATGGCAACTTTTCACAAGGTACAGACGGTTGGTGGGCAGCAGGAGCTGATTTGCAGGCTACCGATGAAATGGGCTGCATAACGTTTACCAAAAAGGGAAGTAACCCTTGGGATGTTATCCTTGGACAATCGGGACTAGCCTTGAAAAAGGGCGAAGACTACCATCTAAAATTTAGTGCGTTAGCGAAGCAGTCAATAAACGTCAAAGCGCTCGTACAACATAATGGCGCGCCATACACCAACCACTTTGTTAAGGATATTTATCTCAATCAAGAGCTGAAACCATTTGAGTTTTCATTCAAGCCATCTGGTGATGACGATAGTGTTCAATTTCAATTTCAAATGGGAACAGAAACACCAACAACAGTCTGCGTCAAAAATGCATCTTTAACCGGACCTCAATATGTTAAAGAAAGCGACCTTGCTAGCGTTAGAGTTAACCAAGTCGGCTACTTTGTCCACGGGCCTAAACATGCCACGGTCGTCACCAAAGAAACTTCACCAATGGCTTGGGCACTCTTAGACGCTAACAAGAAAATAATCGCGAAAGGTCAAACAAAGCCATTTGGCTTAAATAAAGCCTCTGGTGAACATGTCCAATTAATCGATTTTAGTAGTGTGCAAACTCCGACGAAAAAAGCGATCTTAGAAGTTGACGGACATCAAAGTCACCCATTTGTCATTGATAACGCCATCTATAGCAAGATGAAATATGACGCGCTCTCTTTCTTTTATCAGCAACGAAGCGGTATTGATATTCTTCCTGAATACGTACAAAGAGCCGATCTTGCTCGACCTGCTGGACACAAACCAGAAACGGTTACTTGCTTCAATAAAACCGATGCGAAGGGAAATCAGTGGCCAGGATGTGATTTATCATTAGATGCCACCGGCGGCTGGTATGATGCAGGAGATCATGGGAAATACGTTGTAAACGGTGGTATTTCGTTGTGGACACTGACTAACTACTACGAAAGAGATAAGCAGGCTGCACGTAGCAACGCATTTTCGGATGGTAAAGTTCAACTTCCAGAAAATAAGAACAAATTCAACGATCTTCTCGATGAATCTAGCTGGATGATGGATTTCTTGATGTCAATGCAAGCTCCTGAAAACAGTAAAGTTTGGGTTCCTGTAGGTGATCAATCCAACAAACTCGATCATCTGAAACTTACTCAAATTAATGCAAGTGGTATGGCTTTTCACAAAGTTGCTGATGATGCTTGGACGGGAATGCCTTTACCTCCTCACAAAGATCCACGCGAGCGTTTCCTAAGCTATCCAACAACAGCCGCTACGCTCAATTTGGCTGCAACTGCCGCTCAATGTGCGAGAGTTTGGCAAGAACTGGATCCTAGCTATGCTCAGCGTTGTCTGACTTCTGCAGAAAAAGCGTGGAAAGCGGCTAATCAACACAAAAATGTTTATGCGTACGACAATTTTGTTGGATCAGGTCCATATGATGATACCCAACTAGACGATGAATTTTACTGGGCAGCCGCTGAATTATTCATCACAACTGGTAAAGAAGAGTACAAAAAAGCCGTTCAATCTTCACCTTACTATCTAACTACACCGAAAGGAGATATTAAGGCGACTGGCGATCTATACTGGCAAGGAGTGAGCGCAGCAGGAACATTGTCCCTTGCTATCGTTCCGAATAACTTACCAAGTCAAGAAATCGAAAAAGCGCGCGCTAACATCATTAAAACTGCAGACGCTTATTACCAAGCTATTGAAAAAGAAGGCTATCAAATTCCTTACAGCACAGAAGAATATCCTTGGGGTTCAAATTCAAATTTAATGAATCGCAGTATCTTCTTGGGAATTGCTTATGATTTCACAAACAATACCAAATACGTAGACGGTATTGTTGATGCGATGGACTATATCTTAGGCCGCAACGCTTTGGATCAGTCTTATGTTTCAGGCTATGGTAGCCGTCCACTACTTAATCCTCATCACCGTTTCTGGGCTCATTCCGCTGACAATGAATCTCCATTGGTAGCTCCAGGAGTTATGTCCGGCGGCCCTAACTCTATCAACTTCAGTGATCCTGTTGCAGCATCAATGAAAGGCAAGTGTATTGGACAAACTTGTTGGAAAGATGATATCGGTGCGTGGACGCTCAATGAAATTACGATCAACTGGAATGCTCCATTCTTCTGGGCTGCAAGCTTCCTAGATGAAACTGTTCAGTAGTTAAATAACCATTACGTGACTAAGCCGAAAATAAATTCTATTTTCGGCTTTGTTTATTTATCTAGCTTTTTTATCTATATAGAAACCTAGCTACTCCCTTCAACGCAATCAAAATTGCCCTTTCAGTATCTTGGGTTGGCATGCTTAACCGAGGTTACATGCCATTAAAAAAGACGTCCTAAGACGTCTTTTTGGGAGTACAGATCTTTACTCAAATGACCTAACTGATCATTGGCGGTTCAAAAGCCGTGAGTTTGAGTGCTTCACCTGTATATTTCTCAATACGCACCAGCGCCGAGTTAGCAGCACAGCCATTTGCCAAACGAGAGGTTGGAATATCCAGAGTAAGAACGTTACAACCACCGTTCTTACATAAACCAGTCTGTTTATCAAAATCTGGCCATGCACCTTCGTGAATACAGACTGAACCCTGTTTGATTCTGTCAGTGACTTCAGCACCAACCAGCACCTGCCCTCTTTGGTTAAAAGCACGAACAAGGTCACCAGTTTTAATACCGCGCTCAGCCGCATCTTGAGGGTGAATCCAAATAGGCTCCCTGTCAGCAATAGCATATTGCTCTCGAATTGCTGCGTAGTTGAACTGACTGTGCAGACGGTGCGCCGCATGGGCAGTCATTAGCTGCAGCTCTCCATCTTTGGCATTACCTGTATATTCATCCGGAGCCAACCAAGTTGGATGAGGAGGACAGTCCTTGAGGTTATAACCTTCAATCGTTTTGGAATAAATTTCAATCCTACCACTTGGCGTACCTAATGGATTTAGAACGGGATCCTCTCGAAATGCTGCGTGGCGAACAAACTTAGCGTTCTTTTCATTCCACTTCATTTCAATAAGCTCGTTGTCTTCCCAGAACTTACTGAAGTTCGGCATAGCCACTCTTGCGTTACGACCACCCTGTTGCGCGGCGGTATAGAATCCGTAAAGCCATTCCATTTCCGTTTTGCCTTCGGTATACACATCGTGTCCACCCGGCGCTAACCGTTCAGACATGTCGGCAAACACATCGAAATCGTTACGTGACTCCCCTTCTGGTTCCACCACTTTTTTCATTGGCACTAGATGTTGATTACTGTAGTCACCCGTCATAGTCAGATCATTACGTTCAAACGATGTTGTTATTGGCAACACTATATCGGCATGCTTCGCCGCTGCTGTCCAATACGGTTCAGAAATAACTATCAGCTCAGGCTTTTGCCAGGCTCTAATTAACCTGTTTGTATCTTGATGGTGGGTGAAGTTAGCACCACCCGCCCACCAAATCATCTTAATATTAGGGAACTTAAGCTCATGCCCGTTATGCATATAAGACTTACCCGGATTTTCCAGAGCTTCAACGATACGAGCGACAGGGAAACTTTCAGTTGCACCAGATACCGCCCAGTCGTTGCCTGCAGAAGAGCCGCCACCCAGTGAAGCTGAAATCGCAGGAAGCACACCCGCATCGCGAGTTGGGTTACCACCGTTTGAATAGTGATAAGAAAGACCAAAGCCTCCACCAGGTAAACCAATTTGGCCAAGCATCGCCGCTAAAGTAGCAATCATCCAATGTCTCTGCTCACCATATTGTTGACGCTGCATACCCCATCCAGACATCAACATGGTTCGATTCTGAATGAAAATATCCGCCAACAATTCAAGTTGCTCCGCAGGAACGCCACAGATCTCAGATGCCCATTGAGACGTTTTTTCTACCCCGTCTTCTTGCCCCATCAGATAAGCTTCGAACTTATCAAAGCCCGTGGTGTATTTATCTAAGAAAGCTTTATCGTGCTTACCTTTTTTCACTAAGGTATGAGCAATACCAATCATCATCGCCACATCGGTCATTGGATGAGGCGCGATCCATTGTGCATTCTCTCCAAAAAACTCAATAGTTTCTGAACGAATAGGATCTATAGCAATGATGGTTTTTCCGGACTGCTTCAGTTGATGGAAAAACTCAAGCCCTGCGCAGTCTGTTGAACTCCACGCGATTTTTAGAGTGTTTACAGGGTTTAATCCCCACAGAACAACTACTTCACTGCTCTCCAAAATCACAGGATAAGTCGTCTGTTGTTCATACACTTCAATGGAACCCATCACATGCGGCATAATGACTTGCGCGGCCCCAGTAGAATAGTCTCCTAGGTGACCTGAATAACCACCAGCCATACTCATGTAACGTTGCAATAGGGTTTGAGCTTTGTGTAACACGCCACTTGAACGCCAACCATAAGAGCCAGCAAAAACGGACGCAGCGCCATATTGCTTACGAATGCGCATATGCTGTTCATGGATAAGCTTGTACGCTTTCTCCCATGAAACACGAACAAACTCGTCACTGCCTCGCACACCTTGCGGAGAGCTAGGATTGGCAAGAAAACCTTTACGCACCATCGGATATTTTACCCGAGCCTTAGTGTACACCTGATCAGGTCCTGTACTCTGGAGGCTATTCGGCATGGTTTGAGCCAGTGCATTTTTCGAGGAAACCAACTTACCATCTTTCACTTCACATAACAGTGGCCCCATTCGGCCAGCAGTTAAAACGCCACTTCCACGGCTATTTAACGCAGCTACTGAAAGAGGTGAGAAAGAGCTGTACGCGATAGCACCAGCAGTAATACCAGTACCTTTTAAAAAATTACGGCGAGTCAAATTAGTCATAATATTATCCTTCTCTTATACCCTTAGTGACCAACCACATCTTTCGCGTGGTGTTGGAAGAACTTAGTGAGAATTTCTAAGTTTTCGACAGAAATATCTGTACGATCACCCATACTCTTCGCTACAGGTCCCCATGCGTTCACCGTAAAGTGATTCGAAGGTATTTTTGCATGACAAGTCGAACAGTAAACGTTATCCAACTCTTCTGCGTATGACCAAACAGGGTCTAGTGAACTGACAACCGGAGAGTTAATTACCCCTGTTAACGACACTTTGCGCCATTCATTGTCATAATCATCCGCTTTGTACTCCCCAGCTTGTAGAGCTTGTTGCCCTTTTTCTGTCAATGTCGCCACAATCGCGCGTTGACCTTCACCCATGTAAAGCACTTGTTCAGCACCTTTCATCTGGTAGGCATCGAGTTTGACTGTACGCTCATCACCATTAACATCGATCACATCTAACTCTGCTGTTGGATTCAGTTTACCCAAATCTGCAATCGCAATTTCCGTAACTGGATAGACAATTTTCGCATCAGCTGGGGTTTGTTTGGTAAACGACATCAATGTATCGAAAGCTTTGCTATCCAGTTCGACTTCAGGAGCAAAGTGAGCAACCCCTTTGTGGCAGTCAATACAGGTTTGATTTTCTTCGATACCGTATGCGTGCATTTTTGCAGATTCTCTAGACTGGGCAAATGGCTCCATAGCATCAGCATTATGACAGCTTCGGCATGTCGCTGAATCATTCTCACGGAATTGTTGCCAAACCATCTCAGCCAACTCTTTTCTGTGAGCTTCATATTTTTCAGGGGTATCTATCTTGCCAGTGATAAACTCGTGGTAAATATCTTTAGTTGCACGAATCTTAGTAAACAAGTAATCCATTGTATCGGTAGGGATGTGGCAGTCTGAGCATTCAGCTCTTATCCCTTTTGCATTACTGAAATGAACGGAACCTTGGTATTCTTTATAAGGAATTTCCATTGAGTGGCAAGAAAGGCAAAATTCTGTATCTGAGGTGTAATGCATAATCGCCGCACTACCGCCCAAGGTTAACCAACCGATACCTATGCCCACCAGCATTAACAAAGCGACGTATCTTTTTTTTATCGACATATCTAGAACCGCTTAAATTTGGAATGTAAAGATAAGTGTAATGTAGTTTCTAATACTTTCTAGTTATACGACTTAGATCAAACTCTACCTGTTTAATACAAACTTTATGTATATGTAATAACTATCATACATGCATTAACCAAATAACATCTCAGCTTGTACTATACGTGCTTGATAGATGTCCAGATCCGCATTCAACACGACTGCAATGGCTTCAAAATAAGAGTTGATCTTTCTCCATCGCCCGATCTTCTATCTTAATGATGGCCTGTATGAAGACAAAAAATCGAAACCACTAATACAGTCACGAAGTGAGCCGTGGACAGATAAGAAAAATAAATTAAAGATTCGCCTGAATTTAAAACAAATACTCTGAAATCTTCGGAAAAAGTGACTACATAAACGGCTATCAGGTGACTCACATTCAGAATTAAATTGTGCTTTTGACAAATTTTTTGCCCACTGAGCAACTTCTTGCTCGATTCAGGCAACTTCTTGCTCAGTTCAAGCAACTTCTTGCTCAATCAGTTTGAGAAAAACCATAAATCATTGATAATTAATGAAATAAAAGTTGGCACGAGCCTTGATATATCAAGTAACTTACTCATTTAGAAAAAAGGAAAAGTTATGCCAACTCCATGTTATATCTCAATTAACGGTGAAACCCAGGGTCTTATCACCGCTGGCGCTTGTACTGCAGATTCAATCGGTGATTCTTTTGTTGAAGGTCATGAAGATGAAATGCTGGTTCAAGCATTTTCTCATGACCTTACCGTGCCAACCGACCCACAATCCGGTCAACCTTCCGGTCAGCGTGTTCATAAAGCGTTTAAGTTTACCGTGTCACTCAATAAAGCGGTGCCGCTTTTGTACAACGCATTGTCTTCCGGTGAGAAAATGAGTGAAGTGACGCTCAAATGGTATCGCACCTCCATCGAAGGTAAGCAAGAGAACTTCTTCACCACTAAGCTAGAGAACGCCTCCATTATTGATATCCGATGTGAGATGCCTCACTGTCAGGACCCATCAAAATCAGATTTTACGCAAAACCTCACCGTATCGATGTCTTACCGCAAAATTACGTGGGACCACGTGAACGCGGGTACATCGGGCTCAGACGACTGGCGTAAGCCGGTAGAAGCGTAAGCGCTTTTAATCGTTACTTAATCTGAGTACATAAGTGAGGCGTGTAATGAAAATCTTAATCCCTGTTGCCCACATGCCTTGCATGGGAACGAGCAACGTGTGAACAAGATGCTCATATTAACGATTACGGCGCTTATTAGTACCACGGCTTGTACTGACCAAGGTTATCCCAATGATGACCATTTTCAAGCGTGGCGGATTGGAGCCGCAATTTCCAAAGAATTTCCAGCAGTGGTCGGCGAAGCCTATGGTGTCAATGAAAAAGAAGACTGGACCAGTATGATGTTGTCTTATGGCAATCTAACTGGCGCTAGCCGCTTAAATATAGAAAATATGCGACGTTATACCTATCCCGAATACGATGGCTATGTGTTGCCGTTAACTGGTGCGATTAATTTCACACCCAATCAATTAGGGAAAGGCAAAAAGTCATTGCCTGATACTTTGTATGTTTATTGGTGGTCATCAAATAACTATGTTCAATACACCACCGTTGTCGACGTCACCCCTCAAATCAAAGCAGCAATGGTGAAACCTTATCCGCATCCTTGGCTTGAAGGGCAGCATTGTTATCAAACAGAGTTTTTATTCGGCCTATTACCGGATGGGCGTGCAAAATTATGGCTTAAAGGTTGCGACTATTATACCTATATTGATGAATATAAACCGACAAAAACAGTTCCACCTAAAGATCCCTCTTTGGCAAAAAACAAACCCATTCCTTGGGATAAAGTGAATAAAGTTTGGGTGAACAAGAACTATAAGATGCAAAACCTTGAAGATGTGGTCTCGTCTGATTCGAATGGCCGTATAACCTATGTTGAGAATAGAGTTAGCCCGGTCTCTGAGGGTGCGGTGACAAAGCCTGAAAGTCGTTGCTGGGCGGATAAACCCGAATCTAAACCTGTCACGTTATCGCATGGCTCAGATGAATATCAGTTGCTGCGTTTACTCTGGAATAATGCGACCAAGTTAATGGGTGCCCTACCAAACGAATATAATGATAGTGCAACGGTACGACAGGCATGGACTGAAGCGAAACAGCAAGGGCTAAGTGATGACGAGAGGCAAGTCTGGGTGCTCGCTCGCTTAGTGACCCTGTCTGATTATCCATTGACTGCCCTTACTGAGGAACTGTCCCTGTCAGAGAGCAGCATCACTCTTTTAAAGCAGTACATGAGTGAAATGTGTGATGAAAAATCTTAGTTCCTTTTGCCCATATGCCTTGAATGGGAACGGCCAACGTGTGAACAAGATGCTCATATTAACGATTACGGCGCTTATTAGTACCACAGCATGTACCGACCAAGGTTATCCCGATGACGACCATTTTCAGGCGTGGCGGATTGGGGCCGCAATTTCTTATGAATTTCCATCAGGGGTATTACAAGCCTATGGGATCAATGAGAAAGAAGATTGGACCAGTATGATGTTGCCATATGGAAATCTTGTACTTGAGCCTCGTCTGACAATTGAGAACTACCGCCGTTACACTTACCCAGACTATGACGGAAACGTTCTCCCTTTAACGGGGGCATTAAATTTTACCCCAAACCAGTTGGGGAAAGGCAAAAAGTCTCTGCCAGACCAGTTATATGTCTACTGGCGTAATAACTCCACGGACTACACCACCGTTGTCGACGTCACCCCTCAAATCAAAGCTGCGATGGTGAAACCTTATCCACATCCTTGGCTTGAAGGTCGGAATTGTTATCAAACAGACTTTATTTTTGGACTGCTACCGGATGGACGTGCAAAATTATGGCTTAAAGGTTGCGACTATTATACCTATATTGATGAATATAAACCGACAAAAACAGTTCCACCTAAAGATCCCTCTTTGGCAAAAAACAAACCCATTCCTTGGGATAAAGTGAATAAAGTTTGGGTGAACAAGAACTATAAGATGCAAAACCTTGAAAATGTGGTCTCGTCTGATTCGAATGGCCGTATAACCTATGTTGAGAATAGAGTTAGCCCTGTCACTGAGGATCCCCAGTGACAAAACCTGAATGGACTGAAGATGTGACAAGGGACAAATCTGGGGCTTGCTCACATGATGACTTTGTCTGATTATCCACTGGCGGCTCTTACTCAGAGAGCTGTGCCACTCTTTTAACGCAGTACATAAGTGAAATGTGTGATGAAAAATCTTAATCCCTCTTGTCCACATACCTTGCATGAGAAAGCGCAACGTGTGAACAAAATGCTCATATTAACGATTACGGCGCTTATCAGTACCACAGCATGTACCGACCAAGGTTACCCCGATGACGACCATTTTCAAGCGTGGCGGATTGGGGCGGCAATTTCTTATGAATTTCCATCAGGGGTATTACAAGCCTATGGGATCAATGAGAAAGAAGATTGGGCCAGTATGATGTTGCCATATGGGAATCTTGTACTTGAGCCTCGTCTGACAATTGAGAACTACCGCCGTTACACTTACCCAGACTATGACGGAAACGTGCTTCCTTTAACGGGGGCATTAAACTTTACCCCAAACCAATTGGGGAAAGGTAAAAAATCTCTTCCAGATCAGTTATATGTCTACTGGCGTAATAACTCCACGGACTACACCACCGTTGTCGACGTCACCCCTCAAATCAAAGCAGCGATGGTAATGGAATATACGTATCAGAGTGGCTCGTTTGAAGGACAAAGTTGTTATCAGACAGATTTTATTTTTGGTTTATTACCGGATGGGCGTGCAAAATTATGGCTTAAAGGTTGCGACTATTATACCTATATTGATGAATATAAGCCGACAAAAACAGTTCCACCTAAAGATCCCTCTTTGGCAAAAAACAAACCCATTCCTTGGGATAAAGTGAATAAAGTTTGGGTGAACAAGAACTATAAAATGCAAAACCTTGAAGATGTGGTTTCGTCTGATTCGAATGGCCACATAACCTATGTTGAGAATAGCGTTAGCCCCGTCTCTGAGGGTGCGGTGACAAAACCTGAATGAACGGACAAGTCTGGGTGCTTGCTCGCATGATGAAGTTGTCTGATTCTCCACAGGCGACCCTTGCTGAGAAGCTGTCTCTGCCAGAGAGCTGTGCCACCCTTTTAACGCAGTACATGAGTGAAATGCGTGATGAAACAGTTCGATAGTTAAATAGTCATGATGCGATTAAGCCGAAAATAAATCCTATTTTCGGCTTATTTTATTTATCGATTATCGATAGAAATGTCTAACTCACGCGCTTCAGCTCAATCAAGATTGCGCTTTCTGCGTCAAGAATTGGCATAGCTAGGCCGACGTTCTGACACCACTCACCAGACATTTCACAGCCAGAAACCGTCCATTCAGGTTGGCAAGCCACAATGTGGTTGAAGTTCTCCGGCCTATCAATAACTGATACTTGGTAAGTTGATTCTGGGTCTAATCCGACAATACGCAAATGACCACTTAATGAATACGTTGGCATAGCGAGCTGAGAAACCAATACCACAGCTTGTGATTTATCTTGCGACACCACCGCATGAACTTGATGCGCTTTATCCTCGCTTGGAATTCGCCAAGTTGTGCCGCTGTGTAGCAATGGGCGCAGCGCTTTGTGTAACTTCACATAGTGTTCAAAGCCTTGCTTCTCTTCTTGGCTTTCTTTTACAGGGTCTAGCTCAATACCCATATGACCAAACAGAGCCGTTAAGCCTCTGAATTCAATACTGTGCTGACGTCGTGTACTGTGGCAATGGCTAGCGCCGATATGACTCCCCATCACTTCTGGCGGGAAGAAATAGCTCATTCCTCGCTGAATGGTTTGACGTTCTAAAGCATCGTTGTTATCAGATGCCCAGAAGCGTTGTGTTCGTGTCAGCACCTCGTAATCAATACGCCCACCACCTGCGGCGCAGGATTCAATTTCCACATTCGGGTGCTTGGCGCGAACTTTATCCACCAGCTGGTAATAACGCTGCGTTTGCTTATGAGCAGCAGCCATTCCCCCATGAGCAGGCTGAACCACTTCCCTGTTCATATCCCATTTGATGTAAGCGATGTTGTAAGTGGAAAGAAAATGGTCAAGTCGCTCAAACAGATAATCAAAGGCCTCTTGGTTTTGCAGATCAATCACATACTGATTTCGCCCTGTAGGCTGCTCATAGCCGTCCACAGCCAGCAACCAATCAGGGTGTTGTCTGTAGAGGTCGGAATTTTTGTTGATCATTTCCGGTTCAAACCACAAACCAAATTCCATACCAAGTTGATTAACATGCTCAACAACTGGAGTCAGACCTTGAGGGTATTTTCTTTCATCAAGGAACCAGTCACCCAATGCAGCTTTATCGTCATTTCGACCTTTAAACCAACCGTCATCAATAATAAAGCGTTCGACACCCATGGCTGCCGCCTGAGTTGCCATTGACATAATGTATTCAGGATCGTGGTTGAAATAGATACCTTCCCACGTATTGAGATGAATTGGGCGAGGCTTTGCTACAAACTCTTTCGGTAAAATACGATGACGTACATGAGCATGAAACTGCTGACTCATGCCGTTCAGACCTTTATCGCTGTAGCTGGCATACAGCCATGGCGATGTGACACTTTCTCCCTGCGACAATGAAACTTCACCAGCAAAATAAATCACTTCAGCTTGCACAAAACGACGCCCATCGGCCTTAACATCCGCACGCATGCGGTGGTTGCCGCTCCAAGCAAAATGGAAGCCCCACACATCACCCTGCAATTCATCGAAATGCTGCTGGCCTGCAATCAATGCCGGATAGTGTTCATGAGACGTGCGTCCACGACGGTTTTCTTGCTGATAACCACCATGCATTAAAGGCTGGCGAGCAGTCTGGAACTCGTGAACCCAGCGGCCAAAAAATGTCATCAGTTCATTGGCTCTAGCAGGCAAAGGTAAAGTATTGGCTAAGCGATTAACCTGATAAACACCCGCTTTTATATTGGTTAAAGTATGACGAGTTTTCACCACGTCATCAGCGTCTAAACACAGTTCCGTAGTTAGCGACAAACCTGCTAGTTCATCAACGCTTTCAATACGCACCCCAGTGTCAATTTCTACTATTTGCTTAACAACGAAGACCGGAGCCCAGTCCAAGCCGTCGCGATGCCCTTCGACACCCGGACTACTGAAAACACCACGGCCCAATTCTGGGCTTAATGTCATTGAGACATCTTTATCGAGGCGGCCAAAAGGCACAGGACGATACAAACTCTTCCTATAGTTTTCCAAAGCACCTTGAACGGGTTTACCCCAATAGAGAATCTCTGCAAACTCTCCGACCTCAACGATGATTTGGCTCTGTTTACCGGTTAAGTTAATTAATACTGGCTCCGTCACTGTCTGTTCCCTTCAAACCTTTTAATTTTCGATATCATAAGCAAAACTGAAAAACTTTCTGTGATTAAAGCCATAATCATGGAAACGTTTCCATACATCTACAACTTTCGCTATTTTTGTTAGAAAGTATGGTGTTTGGGAAATGCTGACCATAAACAAGCTTAAAAGCTTGAGCTTGCGCAGTAGTTAGGCTTTAAGCACTTGAGTTGTCTAAATAACCGATATTTAATGAGTGCCAGCTAAGGTCTTAGAACCTGAAAACATTTTCACAAACAGTAGAATCATCTTCAGAGAGCCGCTGAAATCACTTAAGCAAAACAACTTAAGCTTGTATGGCATAAGTACTAAACGTTCTCTTAGAAACCTAAGGTAAATATCACTATGGCGACCATAAAAGACGTTGCACGGGAAGCGGGTGTATCCATCGCGACTACTTCTCGCGTCATTAATAACGCCCCACACACCAGTGAAACCGCCATCATTGCGGTTAAAGCAGCAATGGAAAAGCTGGGCTATCGCCCGAATGCAAATGCTCGCGCACTGGTAAGCAAATCTTCCAATGCCATTGGCGTTTTGGTCAGTGATGTGTCTGCGCCTTTTTTTGGCATCATGGTGAAAGCTATTGATACTATCGCCAGTGAGCAGGAAAAGCAGCTACTGGTTGGTAGCGGCTATCATGATGCAGAAAAAGAGCGCAACGCTATCAATCTGTTAATTAACAGCCGCTGTGAATCGCTTGTACTGCATAGCAAAGGCATGAGCGATCAGGAGCTGACAAAACTCGCGAAAGAAGTACCCGGTATGGTGCTGATCAACCGTGTTGTGGCTGACATCGCTTCGCGCTGTATTGCATTAGATAACCGTAAAGGTGCTTATATCGCTACAGAGTATCTGATTAAAAATGGTCATAAACACATCGGCTATATTGCCTCTAACCATAATATTGATGATGCCCATGACCGACTAGCAGGTTACTTTGATGCACTGCGCGATTACGGTATAGAAGCCAGAGATGAGTATGTGGAGTACGGTGAGCCCGATGAGCTTGGCGGCGAGCAGGCAATGGTCAACCTGATGGCAAAAAATACCGACATTACTGCTGTCTCTACCTACAACGATTATATGGCGGCGGGTTGTTTGGTGCTGCTTCAAGAGAATGGCATTCGTATTCCTGAAGAGATGTCCGTAATTGGGTTTGATGACGGACACATGGCTCGCTTTGTTTACCCGCGACTCACCACTATTCGTTATCCCATTCAATTAATGGCAAACGAAGCGGTGAAACTTTCTTTGCAACTGGCAAATAATGAGAATGTTGAACGCTCAGAGTGCAAACTGTTTATGCCGACTTTAGTTCGTCGTTCCTCAGTAGGCAGAGCGCAATAAGCTCCGCTCTATTAGCTTTACCTATAGCACTTGAAGGCGAGCATCTATCTCTTGAGCATAGTTGTTCGCCTTTACTCCATAGATAATTTGCACGTTGCTTTTGTCCAGCAGAACGACACCAAAAGCTCCGTTGCATTTTAAGTAGTCAACATCAACCAGAGCCGAATCATTAAGTTGCAATCTTAATCTTGTCGCACACGCCCCTGAATGGACGATGTTTTCTAGTCCGCCTACAGCTTTTACGATGCCGTCAGTTTCCTGACCAATGTTCGGGTTTACTCTGACTAAAAAATTAAAAAACTGACGAATTTTATCAATCATAAAAACCTGCCGATAAATAAGATGATTTGCAGTAAATACAATAAATAACCCTACACTGTAAGTACATGAACCTAAATTACACCTTAGTCACACATAAAGAACAATCAGTGTTTTCTGAACATGTCGTCATGCAATACAGAGGAACATCATAACTGAGAGTTCTACGCTAATTCGGGCTACGAGTTCAATCTAGAGTGTAAAGTTTAAACTTTTTTTATTCTTAAATTGAAAACCTTATCTTTGGTTGGTTGTTATTGCCTACGCAAAGCAGGATAATACCGAGATCGGAACGAAGACATTATATAATTATGACCGAATATCTTTTGTTGTTAGTCGGCACTGTGCTGGTGAACAACTTTGTACTGGTAAAGTTTTTGGGCTTGTGTCCTTTCATGGGCGTATCCAAAAAGTTAGAAACTGCAATTGGCATGGGGTTAGCGACAACATTCGTTTTAACCTTGGCTTCCGTATGTTCGTATCTTGTAGAAAGTTACATCCTTAAGCCATTAGGTATTGAATACTTACGCACCATGAGTTTTATCCTCGTGATTGCGGTGGTGGTTCAATTTACCGAAATGGTGGTGCACAAAACCAGCCCGACACTCTATCGTTTGTTAGGTATCTTCCTGCCTCTCATCACCACTAACTGTGCTGTTTTAGGTGTGGCATTACTTAACATCAACGAAAACCATAATTTCATACAGTCGATCATCTACGGCTTCGGCGCTGCTGTGGGCTTTTCACTGGTACTGATCCTGTTTGCATCAATGCGTGAACGTATTCATGTAGCAGATGTACCGGCACCATTTAAAGGCGCATCTATCGCCATGATCACGGCTGGTTTGATGTCGCTTGCCTTTATGGGCTTTACCGGATTGGTGAAGTTGTAATGAGTACGATATTAATTGCTGTATTAGCTATCGCGGTACTTGCTGCCGTTTTTGGCGCTATTTTGGGCTTTGCTTCAATCCGCTTCAAAGTTGAAGCCGATCCTATCGTTGACCAAATTGATGCTATTTTGCCACAAACCCAATGCGGTCAATGTGGCTACCCAGGCTGTCGTCCTTACGCAGAAGCGATTGCCAATGGTGACCAAATCAATAAATGCCCTCCGGGCGGTCAGCAAACGATCGAAAAATTAGCCGACTTAATGGGCGTTGACGTTCAAGAGTCCGCACACGATCTCAATAGCAAAGTCAAAACCGTTGCTTTTATTCATGAAGATATGTGTATCGGATGCACCAAGTGTATTCAGGCTTGCCCTGTTGACGCGATTGTAGGTGGTACAAAAGCACTTCATACCGTAATTAAAGACGAGTGTACAGGTTGCGATCTCTGTGTTGCTCCGTGCCCTACAGACTGTATTGAAATGATCCCTGTTGCAACAACCACTGAGACTTGGAAATGGCAGCTAAATGCGATTCCTGTGGTTGATGTTACAAACGCTGCAACCACTCAGCAAAACAGCGGGGATTAAGGATTCATATGTTGTCATTAATCGAACAAATCAGAACGGGTAGCCTGTGGATATTTCCGGGCGGCATTCACCCACCAGAAAACAAACAACAATCGAATCAATCCGCTATAGCTCAGGCTAGTATTCCAAGTGAATTAGTACTGCCTCTTAAGCAGCACATCGGTAAGCCGGGCGATCTACTGGTCACTGTTGGCGACAGCGTTAAAAAAGGCCAGGCATTAACTCAATATACCTCGACATTTATGCTGCCTATTCATGCTCCGACATCTGGCACAGTGAAAGCGATCGAACCGAGAACAACAGCACACCCTTCCGGTCTTGCTGAATTGTGCGTCGTTATTGAAACTGACGGAAAAGATGAGTGGATTGAGAAAACATGCATTGAAGATTTTACTCAATCTTCACCTGATGAGCTGATTGAAATCATCCGCCAAGCGGGTGTTTCAGGTATGGGTGGTGCTGGCTTCCCGACAGCAAAGAAAATTCAATCAGGTCTGTCACGCACTGACATTCTGATCATTAATGCTGCAGAGTGTGAACCTTACATTACCGCCGACGATGTTCTGATGAGGGAAAACGCTCAAGAGATCATTCAAGGCATCAGCATTGTCGAGCACATTCTAAAACCCAAGCTGACCATTATTGGCATTGAAGATAACAAACCAAAAGCGATTGAGGCGCTGCAAAATGCGGCGCTGAATAAAGACATCGTTATTCGTGTTATTCCAACCAAATACCCGTCAGGTGGCGAAAAGCAACTGATCAAGATCTTAACTAATCTTGAAGTACCCAACGGTCGAATCCCTGCTGATATTGGCTTGATGGTGCAGAACGTCGGTTCTATGCAAGCCATTAAACGTTCCGTTGTCGATGGCGAGCCACTAATTCGCCGAGTCGTCACTCTCACTGGTAACAGTTTTAAAAAACCGAAAAATGTTTGGACTCTGCTTGGCACGCCCGTTCAAGCATTGCTTGATGAATTTGGTTATCAGGCTGAGAAGAAACTGCCGCGCCTGATTATGGGGGGGCCTATGATGGGCTTTACCCTGCCACATGCCAATGTGCCTGTAACCAAAACATCTAACTGTATTCTCGCTCCGACGCGTCAGGAAATTGCGCCACAATCCTATGAAATGGCGTGTATTCGTTGTGGTCAATGTGCTGAAGTATGCCCTGCATCCCTTCTCCCACAGCAGCTTCAATGGCATGCAAAAGCAGAAGAATTCGACAAGTGTGAAGAACTGCACTTAAAAGATTGTATTGAATGCGGCGCGTGTGCGTACGTCTGCCCTAGTGAAATTCCACTGGTTCAATACTATCGCCAAGCCAAAGCAGAAATCCGTATTCGCAAGCAGGAATCTGAAGCGGCTGAGCGCGCAAAAATTCGCTTCGAAGAGAAAAAAGAGCGTATGGAACGCGATAAAGCGGAAAGAGAAAATCGCTTTAAAGCCGCAGCAGAAAACCGTCGTCAAGAGATGACCACCAGCGATGGTGAAAACGCGATTGCTGCTGCCATCGCGCGCGTGAAAGCACAAAAAGAACAAGCAACAGCGACGTCCGATTCTGCGGTTAAACCAGCCGTTGCCGCCGCTATTGCCAAAGCGAAAGCAAAACAAGCAGAAGCAGCAAAAACAGGCGCAGCTGAACCTGATAACGCTGAGATGATCAAACTGCGAGAAGAGCGCAAGCGTCAGGCTCGTGAACGTAAGCTGGAAAAAGAGCAGCAAACCGACACATCTGAAGCTCCAGCTAGCGATAAAAAAGCAGCCGTCGCTGAAGCGATTGCCCGTGCCAAAGCCCGCAAAGCGCAGCAAGAATCGGCATCTACTGAAGAAGAAACTCAAGCTGAAACGGACTATTCTGACGATCCGAAGAAAGCAGCAGTAGCAGCAGCGATTGCCCGTGCCAAAGCTCGTAAAGCGCAGCAAGAATCGGCACCTGAAGAAAAAGAAACTCAGGCTGAAACGGAAACTTCTGACGATCCAAAAAAAGCAGCCGTTGCAGCAGCTATCGCCCGTGCCAAAGCTCGTAAAGCGCAGCAAGAATCGGCACCTGAAGAAAAAGAAACTCAGGCTGAAACGGAAACTTC
>NZ_JBPAOE010000004.1:67633-82472 GCF_054051265.1 Vibrio sp. C8 | reverse complement strand
TCTGACGATCCGAAAAAAGCAGCAGTTGCAGCAGCGATTGCCCGAGCCAAAGCTCGCAAAGCGCAGCAAGAATCGGCATCTACTGAAGAAGAAGCTCAAGCTGAAACAGAAACTTCAGAAGACCCGAAAAAAGCAGCAGTTGCAGCAGCGATTGCCCGTGCCAAAGCTCGTAAAGCGCAGCAAGAATCGGCATCTACTGAAGAAGAAGCTCAGGCTGAAACGGAAACTTCAGACGATCCGAAGAAAGCAGCGGTTGCAGCAGCGATCGCCCGTGCTAAGGCTCGTAAAGCAGAGCAACAAAACAAAAATACCGAGGAGAATAACTAGTGGCTTTCTTTATAGCTAGTTCCCCACATACTCATATTAAACGCAGCACTTCTGATTTAATGAAGTGGGTAGCGTTGTGCGCACTACCGGGCTTATTTGCCCAGACCTATTTCTTCGGTTTCGGTACCTTAATCCAGTTGGGATTTGCAGTTATTGTCGCGCTGTCATTTGAAGCGGCAGTGATGAAGCTACGTAAACGCCCTACTCATCTTGCATTAAGAGACCACAGTGCCATAGTCACCGCTTGGTTATTGGCTGTTGCCATTCCACCAATGTCACCTTGGTGGATTGTGGTTATCGGTCTTATTTTCGCTATTTTGATTGCAAAACATCTTTACGGTGGGCTTGGTCAAAACCCATTTAACCCAGCAATGGTTGCCTACGTGGTTTTGCTTATTTCCTTCCCTGTTCAGATGACAAGCTGGATAGCTCCACACCAATTAGGACCAGATAGCATCTCTTTTGGTGACTCCTTTTCTTTGATCTTTACAGGCTTCGACTCCGACGGTTTATCTCTGCAGCAAGTTCGAACCGGTATTGATGGTCTGACAATGGCAACACCGCTGGACTCAGTGAAAACATCGCTGAAAGCTGGTCACACCTTATCAGAAGTGATGGCTCAGCCTCAGTTTGGTTCTTTAGCTGGAATCGGATGGGAATGGGTCAATCTTGCCTATTTGGCTGGCGGGCTTGTTCTTCTGAGACTAAGAGTCATCAACTGGCATATCCCTGTTGCTTTTATCGCGAGCTTGTTGGTGATGAGCACATTAGCGACCCTGTTCGCACCGGGTACAACCGCATCACCATTAGTTCATCTGTTGTCTGGTGCAACCATGTTGGGCGCGTTTTTTATTGCCACAGATCCAGTTACGGCCTCTACCACAGTGAAAGGACGTTTAGTGTTTGGCGCTTTCATCGGTGCTATGGTGTTTATCATTCGCAGTTGGGGTGGTTTCCCAGACGGTGTGGCATTTGCCGTTTTGCTTGCTAACATGTGCGTACCGTTAATCGACTACTACACTAAACCTCGTACTTACGGGCACTAAGGAGCAATTATGCTAACCGCAATTAGAAAAAACGGTCTCATCCTTGCTACTTTTGCCTGCTTATCGACAGGTGTCGTAGCGCTGACTCATCAATTAACTGAATCGCAGATCAAGAAGCAAGAGAAGATTCAGTTGTTGTCGATTTTAAACCAAGTGATTCCTAAAAAACTGCACGATAACGAGCTGTCACAATCGTGCATTTTGCTCAATGACCCAGCTCTTGGCACGAATAGTTCTATGCCTGCCTATGTGGCGAGACTAAACGGTCAGCCTAGTGCTATCGCGATAGAAGCTATCGCTCCCGATGGCTATAACGGTGCGATTAAGGTCATTGTCGGCATTAAAAATGATGGCACGATTACTGGTACCCGAGTTCTGGCACATAACGAAACTCCGGGGCTGGGTGACAAAATTGACCTGAGAATCACTGACTGGATACTGAACTTTACAGGTAAATCTGTAACAGCAGACAACGAGGAACAGTGGAAAGTCCGTAAAGACGGAGGTCAATTTGATCAGTTTACCGGTGCAACAATTACCCCACGAGCTGTGGTGAAAGCAGTGAAGAACGCCGTGACTTACGTGAATCAAAATCGTGAAGCACTGGCGAAACAAACCTATAACTGCGGAGATCAGTAATGAACAATGAACATAAAGCATTGATGAAAAACGGCATGTGGGAAAACAACCCCGCCTTAGTACAGTTGCTTGGTTTGTGTCCGCTACTTGCTGTTTCTTCTACCGTAACCAACGCACTTGGTTTAGGCATCGCAACCTTACTGGTTTTAGTCGGTTCCAACGTGACCGTATCATTGGTTCGCGATTACGTACCTAAAGAAGTGCGTATTCCAGTATTCGTGATGATCATTGCGTCGTTGGTAACCTGCGTGCAACTGTTGATGAATGCTTACGCCTACGGGTTGTATCTGTCACTCGGAATCTTCATCCCTCTCATCGTGACTAACTGTATTATCATCGGTCGCGCAGAAGCTTTTGCGTCAAAAAATGATGTCCTGCCTTCAGCCCAAGATGGTTTGTGGATGGGGCTAGGCATGACTTCAGTACTGGTTGTTTTGGGTGCTATGCGAGAAATTATCGGTAACGGCACCCTGTTCGATGGCGCTGATCTGCTACTGGGCGATTGGGCAAAAGTATTGAGAATTGAAATTTTCCATTTTGATAGCAGCTTCTTGCTTGCCCTATTACCTCCGGGCGCGTTTTTCGGCGTCGGCCTGCTGATTGCTCTCAAAAATGTGATTGATAAGCAGCTTGCAGCGCGTCAGCCAAAGCAAGAAAAACCAACTATCGAACGAGCACGAGTCACCAACGTATCGTCCTCATGAAAAACTAGAGAGACTGGAAACAGCGCAGAGTAATGAATAAAGATAAAAGAAGACAAATTCTCGAGCGACTGAGAGAAAACAATCCAAAGCCGGAAACAGAGCTCAACTGGAATTCACCATTCGAACTGCTCATCGCCGTTCTGTTGTCCGCTCAAGCAACAGATGTGAGTGTGAATAAAGCGACGGACAAGTTGTATGCCGTCGCCAATACACCCCAAGCCATCTTTGATTTGGGCGTTGATGGCGTTAAAGAGTACATCAAGACCATAGGTCTGTTTAACTCAAAAGCCGAGAACGTGATTAAAACTTGCCGTATTTTGCTTGATAAGCACAACGGTGAAGTTCCCGAAAACAGAGAAGCACTGGAAGCGTTACCCGGTGTAGGCCGAAAAACAGCAAACGTCGTTTTAAATACGGCATTTGGCTGGCCAACTATCGCTGTGGACACGCACATTTATAGAGTGTCCAATCGCACCAAATTTGCAATGGGAAAAACTGTCGACGATGTCGAACAGAAACTACTGAAAGTCGTTCCCGCAGAATTCAAATTAGACGTTCACCACTGGTTGATTTTGCATGGTCGATACACCTGTATCGCACGCAAGCCTCGTTGTGGGAGCTGCATAATTGAAGACCTGTGTGAGTTCGCTTCGAAAACAGAACTGTAAATATAAAATTTACCCGGAAAGCTAGGAGTCCAAAATGTCAAACAACCGTGTTCTACATACCATGCTACGCGTAGGTGATTTAGATAAGTCTATCGAGTTCTACACCAACGTAATGGGTATGAAGTTACTACGTAAAAACGAAAATGCTGAGTACAAATATACTCTAGCGTTCGTTGGTTATGGTGATGAGTCACAAGGCGCCGTTATTGAGCTCACTTATAACTGGGGTGTAGAAGAATACGACCTAGGTAAAGGTTTCGGTCACATCGCTATCGGCGTAGACGACATTTACGCAACTTGTGATGCAATTAAAGCGGTTGGCGGCAATGTTACTCGTGAGCCAGGTCCAGTAAAAGGCGGTACCACACACATCGCTTTTGTTAAAGACCCTGATGGTTACATGATTGAGCTTATCCAAAACCGTCAAGCAAGTGCAGGCCTAGAAGGTTAATCCTTCTTTGTACTGACGATAAAAAAACACCGCCAGAGGCGGTGTTTTTGTGTGTCTCTTGTGCGCAACAAGTTCAGCTCTAAATCTGAGTTCGACCGAGTGAAATCACCACACGGCGGTTCTTATCTTTGCCTATTGGCGATTCGTTGTCGGCAATTGGACGGCGTTTACCAAAGCCCTGCACCTGAATTCTGTCTTCAGGTAAACCTAGTGACTTAAAGTAATTGCGCAGTCTTTCCGAGCGTTTCTCCGACAGGCTTTGACTCTCGTTTTTGCTGTCTGCTGAATCTGTATAAGCCGCTACCAACACTAGGTCGATATCTTTGTTATAACGAATGTACTCGGCAATCTGTTCTAAACGCTTTTGAGACGCTTTGTTCAGATCGACACTATTACCACGGTCGTAATGAAGAATAGTGAACGAGATATCTTCGAAACTGTATGGCAGTAAATTGGCAATACAATCACTGAATACGTTGTATTGAGCTTGGAACAATACTGAAGAGAGCGCTACTTCAATGCGTTGGTCACGGCTTTGCCAATCCTGATAGCTAAATGTCGGATAACGGCCTTTTTCCAGTTCACTCAATAGTGTCCATGCCGATTGGCCGCCAATATAACCATCAAACTGTTTAAAGAACTGAATATTCGTGATGCGGTCTGCGCTCTCACCCGGTCTCCATGCTGGTGGCATTGAAACTAGGCTTACGTTACGAGTGTCCCCCATCGGGCGGCGCATTTTCAGTTCAAAGTCCAAATTCATTTTCTTACTGGCACGCGCAGAAAATTCCGCATCACCATAATTGGGAATAGGATGAACAAGCCGACACTCGAGTGGTGTGTTCGCCACCATCTGCCAAGTGGACTGCTGTGGCGTTGCCACATAACGCTTTTCTAATGCCGAAGCGGCAACAGGCGTCAATAGAGTGGCAGCGGCTAAACTTGTCACAAGCCATTTATTCATAAGGACTTTTATCTCTTAATACTGCATGTCATCGTGGCGACACATTGCCACCAACGTAAATCTGAACAGAGTAATGCAAAAATCTCGCCAGCTTACCCCTAACTCTTTAATCTCAAATCGATTGAGAACCGATAATTCAGCCTAATTTGATACCATCGAATAGTGGACCAATTAATTCCTCCTAAATAGAGTGCTCAGGTTTTTCTTATAGTCATAACATGCAATAATGCCGCCCTTGTCACAATAACTAGAGCCAGCATGACTGATTTAAAAGAAGCAAAGACATTAAAAGAGCGTTTCCGTGGTTATTTTCCTGTCGTTATTGACGTTGAAACTGCTGGATTCAACGCCCAAACCGATGCTTTATTAGAGATTTGCGCAGTGACTTTGCGTATGGACGAAAACGGTGATTTGCAACCTGCTTCTACCATTCACTTTCATGTTGAGCCTTTTGAAGGTGCCAACCTAGAAAAAGCGGCACTCGAGTTCACTGGCATTTATGACCCATTTAGCCCGCTTCGTGGCGCGGTGTCTGAAGATCATGCGCTAAAAGAGATCTACAAGCTGGTTCGTAAAGAGCAGAAAGACTCTGATTGCAGCCGAGCGATCATCGTTGCGCACAACGCCAACTTCGATCATAGCTTTGTTATGGCAGCAAGCGAGCGCAGTAAACTTAAACGCGTTCCTTTCCATCCCTTTGCCACTTTTGATACCGCTACGTTAAGTGGTCTTGCTTACGGACAGACGGTACTCGCCAAAGCGTGCAAAGCTGCCGGAATGGAATTTGATAATCGTGAAGCACACTCAGCGCTTTACGATACACAAAAAACTGCAGATCTGTTCTGCGGAATCGTCAACAAATGGAAAGCTCTTGGTGGCTGGCCTGCTGGTGATGACCAAGAAAACAACTAAAACCAAACACGACTTGAATTGAGAATTATATGAATCCTGTAGTCATTTCCGTTTGCGTCATGCTGCTTCTTGCACTGATGCGCGTAAACGTTGTGGTTGCCCTAACCTTCAGCGCCATTGTTGGCGGTTTAGTGGCAGGTATGAGCTTAAATGATACTGTAGCGGCTTTTGAAAGCGGCCTTGGTGGCGGTGCGACTATCGCGCTTAGCTACGCAATGCTTGGTACGTTTGCTGTTGCTATTTCTAAATCGGGTATCACTGATCTGTTAGCACAGAGCATGATCAAACGTCTTCATGGCAAAGAGCATGGTGCGGCAACAACCGGATTGAAATACGCTGTCCTAGTTGCATTATTGTTGATGGCGGTATCCTCACAAAACGTCATTCCGGTACACATCGCATTTATCCCAATTTTGATTCCGCCTCTATTAGGTGTATTTGCCAAGCTCAAACTAGACCGTCGCTTAGTAGCCTGTGTTCTTACCTTTGGTCTGATCACTCCTTACATGGTGCTACCTGTGGGTTTTGGCGGTATTTTCCTTAACAACATTCTGCTTAAAAACCTGCGTGAGAATGGTCTGGAAAACATCACTGCGGGTCAGGTACCTATGGCGATGTTACTGCCAGCTATTGGCATGATTACAGGTCTGCTTATCGCGGTATTCTTCAGCTACCGCAAACCGCGTGAGTATCAAGAAACTGAGCTGACTGTTGTTCATCATCAAGCGAACGAAATCGACAAGAAACACGTTGGAATTGCTGCTATTGGTATCGTGGTTGCGTTAGCCGTTCAGCTTGCGACAGGTTCAATGATCATCGGTGCATTAGCTGGCTTTATGGTGTTTACTTTCGGCGGTGTTATCGCATGGAAAGAGACGCACGATGTGTTCACCAAAGGTGTTCACATGATGGCAATGATCGGCTTTATCATGATTTCTGCTGCAGGCTTTGCCGCTGTCATGAAAGATACTGGCGGTGTTGAATCTCTTGTTAGCGCGTTATCAACCAGTATTGGTGACAACAAGCCTTTAGCCGCATTGCTTATGCTTGTAGTAGGTTTGCTGGTGACTATGGGGATCGGTTCTTCGTTCTCAACCATTCCGATTATCGCGACCATCTATGTCCCTTTGTGTATCGCTTTTGGTTTTTCTCCGATGGCAACCGTAGCGCTAGTCGGTACTGCTGCTGCACTAGGTGATGCTGGCTCACCAGCCTCTGACTCAACCTTAGGTCCAACTTCTGGTCTGAACGCCGATGGACAGCATGAGCACATTTGGGAAACCGTTGTACCGACCTTCCTCCACTACAACTTACCATTAGTTGCATTTGGTTGGATTGCGGCAATGGTGCTTTAACCCATGTTCTTTCAACCCCGCATATTAAAATTGTGGGGTGATAAAACGTAAGACATTAAAAAGGCTTCCCTCGGGAAGCCTTTTTGCTATTCATTGACTATCAACATCAAAGTGTGTGATTAAGCACCTTCGTTGTACAGTTCCAGACTTGCTAGATCCTGAATTTCACGTTGTGCCTTAACATCATCACCACGCATCGATTCTAGGTAGTCGAGGTATTGCTGGTCGATGTCACCTGTCACGTACTCACCGTTAAATACTGAAGCTTCAAATTTAGCAATATCAGGGTTACCTGCACGCACTGCATCTTCTAAATCTTCAAGAGTTTGGAAGATAAGCGCATCTGCACCGATTTGTTTACAGATATCTGCATTATCACGGCCGTGAGCAATCAACTCGTTTGCTGTTGGCATATCGATACCATATACGTTCGGGAAACGAATCTCAGGCGCCGCTGATACCATGTAAACTTTCGCTGCACCAGAATCACGAGCCATTTCGATAATCTGTTCAGAAGTTGTTCCACGCACGATTGAGTCATCAACAAGTAGTACATTCTTATCTTTAAACTCAGAACGGATAGCGTTCAGTTTACGACGAACTGATTTCTTACGTTGCTGTTGACCCGGCATGATAAACGTACGGCCAACATAACGGTTTTTCACGAAACCTTGTCGGTATGGTTTATCAATCGCTTGAGCAATTTGCAGCGCGATATCATTTGATGTTTCTGGAATTGGAATAACAACATCAATATCCAAATCAGAAAACTCATTCTTAATACGCTCACCAAGACGTTTACCCATTTCAACGCGTGCGCTGTAAACAGAGATTTTATCGATGAATGAATCTGGACGAGCAAAGTAAACGAACTCGAAAATACATGGAGTAAGACTTGGAGTATCAGCACACTGCTTAGTGAACAACTCGCCTTCAAATGTTGCGTAGATAGCTTCACCCGGCGCGACATCACGTACAAAGTCGAAACCTACAGCATCGAGTGCTACCGATTCAGACGCAACCATGTACTCAGTACGACCATTCACTTCACGCTTACCGAGGCAAAGCGGACGAATACCATGTGGGTCGCGGAACGCAATCATACCGTGACCGATGATCATAGCGGTTACTGCGTATGCGCCACGAATAGTGCGGTGTACGTTTGCCACTGCACGGAAGACATCTTCAGAAGTAACATTACCTCTTACAGTATCAATCTCATGCGCCAATACGTTTAGCAATACTTCAGAATCTGAAGTGGTATTGATATGACGACGATCTTTTTCGAACAACTTTTCACGTACAATATTCGCATTGGTTAGGTTGCCGTTATGAGCAAGCGTGATACCAAAAGGAGAGTTTACGTAAAAAGGCTGAGCTTCAGATGCACTTGAGCTGCCGGCAGTTGGGTAGCGAACGTGCCCAATACCCACAGTACCTTGAAGACGCTGCATGTGTTTGGCTTCAAAGACATCTTTTACTAAACCGTTCGCCTTGCGCAGACGAAAACGATTGCTATCTATGGTACAAATACCAGCGGCATCTTGGCCACGATGCTGCAATACCGTTAAAGCGTCATAAATAGACTGGTTTACAGGCGATGTGCCCACGATTCCAACAATACCACACATGTCTTATTCCTCGATTTGCGTCAGTAACTGACGCGTTATATCGCGTCAGATAGAAAACTTGATGTTGCTTGTATGTGTTCGAAGAGAGGCGCAATCACACGGCTAAATTCCGGTACTAATTGCGAACTCTTCCACCACTCTGAGCTTGGTAATGCCGTAAATGTATCCACAAAAAACAGAGCTGCCGCTACGATTAGAACCCCACGTAATGCGCCAAATACAACGCCTAAGACTCTATCCGTACCTGATAAACCTGTTTTTTGAACCAATTGCGAAATCACATAATTCACAATAGCCCCCACCACTAATGTTGCTACAAAGAGTGCAGCAATGGCGGCGCCGTTGCGAATCAAATCGTCTTTAATGTTGGTAAAGTACACCGCCAGTTTTGCGTAGTACTGTGAAGCAATAAAAAATGCACCACACCAGATAATTAATGACAAGGCTTCTTTCGCAAAGCCACGTACCAAACTGATCAAAGCTGACAAGCCGATCACACTTAAAATGACAATATCTAACCAATTCATGAGTTCTTACATCTTAAGTTGGCGCGCATTTTAACAGAAAAAAACGCGACGCAAACGTTTTCTTATGGGTTTAGTGGTTTAAATTTGAGCAATTGACCTTTTGAACCGGTAACTTTCTCTAATTCCAGTAGTTGTCTCTCAAGCTTACTTTTCGAGACGTCAGGTCCGATGATCACTCTTGTAAAACCGTTTTCTTGTTTTGTGTGAGCCTGATACCCACGTTTTTGCAAATCGCTCACGACATTTTTCGCGTTTTCTGCGTTCTTCAATGCCATCAACTGAATGATCCACGCGCTATCTTGGTAGTCATTTTTCTCAGCGATTTCTTTGACAACGGTTTTCATCGGTTTATCAGCATCAGCCGAGGTGCCTGATGTCTGAGTTGTTTGTTGAGTGACAGAAACCGGAGTTTCAGGTAGTGCAACTTGGTCTTCAATAGGCTCAAGCACTTCGAACTTTTCTACATCACTATTAAGCTCTGGTTTGATCGGAATACTTGTGATCTCTTCTTGATAGTGCATTTTTTTACCATCAAGGACATCAGGCAAAACGATGACACCTATTGCTACCAAAATAATAGTACCTACTAAACGGCTTTGAAATTTACTCGCCATTTACGCTCCTTTATTTTTCCAGTGCTCAAGCACTTCACCGACTGTGTGGAAAGACCCAGCAACGATTATGACATCACCATCCGTAATCCTTGTCATCGCACTTTCAAATGCACTAACAGGGTTTGCATGCTCAACCTGACCTTGTTCAAGGTGCTGGCACAGTTCATTCGCTGAAGCCGCTCTCGGGCCAGACAAAGAAGCTGGATACCAATACTTCACTAGCGGTTTAAGCACATTAATGGTGGATTTAATATCTTTGTCATGCAGCATGCCAAGTACCATATGCACAGTTTGCTCAGGGAACTGAGTACGAATCTGGCTAGCGAGATATTCTGCGGAATGAGGGTTGTGAGCCACATCAAGTAGTACTATTGGATTATCACTAATGCGTTGCATGCGTCCCGCCAATTTCGCTTTGCGCAGACCTTCGACAATATTGACATCGCTAACGTCTAACCCTGAACATCCCAAAGCCATCAATGCTGTTGCGGCATTGGCGAGAGGAAGTGTCGGCACAGGTAGATCGGTGAGATCAAAAGGCCCACTTCTCCACTGCCAAACCGTGTCTGACACTTTTTCATAATCAAACTGGATACCAACCTGATAGAAATCCGCGCCAATGTCATCGGCGTGAGCGGCAACCGTTGACGGAGGCTTAGGTTGACCACAAATAGCAGGCTTGCCTGGGCGGAAAATACCCGCTTTCTCAAAACCGATCACATTGATGTCGTCACCCAACCAGTCAACATGGTCGATAGCTAAGCTGGTAATAACCGATACATCATGATCAACCACGTTAGTCGCATCTAGACGACCACCAAGGCCGACCTCTAACAGCACAACATCGACTTTTTCAGTTTGGAAAATGCGAAGAGCCGCTAACGTACCAAATTCAAAAAAACTTAGGCTGATCTCGCCACGCTGTTGTTCAATATAAGCAAAAGCTTCTGTGTGTAGTTCATCACTAGCATCAACGCCGTTAATACGTACACGTTCGTTGTAACTGATAAGGTGAGGAGAACTGTAGACACCAACCGAATAACCAGCATCCAGAAGAATACTTTCCATTAACGCACAGGTAGAACCCTTGCCGTTGGTTCCGGCAACTGTGATAACGGTAGGAGCGGGTTTAGTGAGAGAGGCTTTGTTAGCCACCGCCTGAACGCGGTCTAAGCCTAAATCAATTGCAGAACTATGAATATGTGTTAAATAATCAAGCCACATCGACAGTGGGGATGTGGCTTGAGGAATTGGGTTTTGTTTCATCTAACGTAGAACCATTGTTTTCTTTGGTTTAGTTAGCGCCTACTTTACCCTTTTTTCTTCGCTTCTGGTACTGAATATGCTTCCTCTTGTGGAGCATCGTTCACAGAAACTACGAGTGGCGATTTTTGGTTCGTCATCTTCGCTAGTAAGCCAGCAATGCGTTGACGCATTTCGCGGCGGTCTACGATCATATCAATCGCACCGTGCTCTAGCAGGAATTCGCTGCGTTGGAAACCTTCTGGAAGGTCTTCACGTACAGTTTGTTCGATAACGCGACGGCCAGCAAAACCGATCAGTGCTTTTGGCTCACCGATGTTTACATCGCCTAGCATCGCAAGGCTTGCAGAAACACCACCCATTGTTGGGTCAGTCATTACCGAAATGAACGGTAAACCTTTGTTTGACAAGCGCTCTAACGCCGCACTGGTTTTAGCCATTTGCATTAGAGACATCAAAGCCTCTTGCATACGAGCACCACCACTTGCAGAGAAACATACTAGGCCACAATTTCTTTCAATGGCTGATTCCACTGCACGAACAAAACGAGCGCCAACAACTGAGCCCATTGAACCACCCATGAATGAGAATTCAAAAGCACATGCTACGAGTGGGATACCGTGCAGTTCACCATTCATCACGATAAGAGCGTCTTTTTCACCGCTGCTCTTTTGTGCCGCTGCAAGACGTTCTTTATAACGCTTTGAATCTTTGAATTTCAGTTTATCTTGAGGCTCAAGCTCTTGTGCAATCTCTTGGCGATTGTCTTCATCTAAGAATGTTTCAAGACGACGACGCGCTTTCATACGCATGTGGTGATTACACTTAGGACAAACTTCGAGGTTGCGCTCAAGTTCTGCGTGGTAGAGTACCTGCTCACAAGATGTACACTTCGTCCAAACACCTTCAGGAATCGATGCTTTACGTGAAGTAACTATGTTGCTTTTTTCTAAAATCTTTTCAAGCCAACTCATAGAAGACCTTTTACTCTGTGCTCTCCCGCTCAATGCGAAAGAATTAAATTCGACAATAATGCGTGGGGATTAAAGCATAGAAAATGCCAACTGTAGACAAAAAACTGGTTGTACCTATTTCTTGCACCAGCCACACACACCTAATTATGCTCATTTTCAATGCTAATCAACTGATAACTTTGAGCCAATTAATACACTTTAGTTCAACATTAGTTCAAATGATCAGGTAAAAATAGCGGCCCTAATGGTGGTTTGGGTAAATCAAACTCTTGTGGATAATCCACAGACACCAAATATAGACCTTCCGCTTTTGCGGTTGCACCCGCCAATGTGCGATTTTTCGCATCTAGCAGCCACTGAATCCACTCAGGTTCTTTCTCACCACGACCAACAGCTATGAGGCTACCTGTGATATTGCGAACCATATGATGAACAAAAGCATTCGCTTTAATATCAATAACTACGTAACGCTCATGACGGGTAACATTCAAGTGCATCATATTACGCCACGGACTACGTGACTGGCAATGAACAGCTCGAAATGACGTGAAATCATTCTCACCCAACAGATATTGGCCAGCTTGATGCATTTTTTCCGCATCAAGTTCGCCGTGATAGTGGCTCACACCGGAAGCCAGAATCCCCGGACGATATTCATGGTTATAAATCACGTAACGGTATCGACGAGCAGTTGCTGTAAAGCGAGCGTGGAACTCATCTGGAACTTCTTTAGCCCAACGCACAGCGATATTCTTTGGTAGATTTGCATTGGTTCCCATCGTCCATGCAACCATTTTGCGTGTCGCTGTTGTATCAAAATGGACAACTTGCCCAGTGCCATGTACGCCAGCATCTGTGCGACCTGCACACTGAACTTCAACAGGATGGTTGGCGACGATAGACAGTGCTTTTTCTAGCTCTTCTTGCACACTTGCAACTTCTCTTTGACGCTGCCAACCAAAGTAATGAGTACCGTCGTACTCAATACCCAACGCTATTCTCATGGTGTATCACTCTTAAAAACTATAGGTCTAAGGACCTTGGGGCGGGCAGTATAATATCAATCGCTTAAGATTTCTAACCCGCAAAATGCTTACAACGGTATGATCATACCTGCTATTTAAGATAGCTAAATAAACAAAGAGGCAGCCAATGCTGCCTCTTTTACTGTTACTGTTTACACTCGACCATTAATGACATCAATAAGGTGTTTCGCTTGCTGCCTTATCTCATCACTACCATCCACGATCGCTTCTTCGAGTAGCTTAATGGCACCTTTATCATCGTTCATCTCAATGTAGATTTTCGCTAAATCCAGCTTGCCAGCGGCTTCTGAATTGCTGTCTACGTCGATATCACTAACTTCACCAATCACATCTGGGAACTCATTAAGACCCACATCCAGCTTTAACTCTTCATTATCGAGATTAAGAGTACTGCCATCATCGCTTTCAACCTGAGCCATTAAATCGTCGATAGTCATAAACTGGTGGCTTGCAGGCTCAAACTCGGCAAACTCTTCCTGATTTCCCCAATTTTCTTGGGCGACTTCTGGCTCTTTCACCTGAATTTCAGGATGCCACACGTCCTTCTCAGCTTCTGGTACTTCGTCAGATATCGTCGCTTGTTGATCTGGCGTTAAGTTAAAGCCATTCCAATCCTCTCCGCCCATTTCCAGCATGGCATCAATGTCCATACCAGCACTATCAACGGACTTAGCATCAATAGGCTTATCAAAGGCAAAGCTTGTTTCCGTTCTATCTTCGTCAGACAACCAATCGGAAAGCGCTTGTTCATCAAACTCTTGTTTAGAAACATCGCTAAGATTAACTTCTGTTGTCTCCGTCTCAGCCTCAGCCTCTTCATACAGTGAAGAATCATCTAAATGATCGTCTTCTGATTCATCAGACAGCTCATCTGTTTGGGAGAACATATCCGCTAAAGCATCTTCTTCCGTATATTCAGGCAGATCAGAATCATTAATTTCTACATCCGCAATCTCGCTTTCAGCTTCAGGTAACTCTTGATCCTCGGTGAATTCAGAGTCCGCAAGTGCATCTTCTTCTGTATACTCTGGAAGGTCTAATTCGTCGAATTGAGCAGCAATATCTTGCTCTGGCTGCTCAGACTCAGACTCTTCTGCCAAAACCTCAGCTGGTGCTACTTCGTCTTGCGTTTCCAGAGCTTCCGTTTCGGCTTCAGGTTCAACATCCGCCAGCGCATCTTCTTCTGAGTACTCTGGAAGATCTAAATCGTCGAACTCAGCCGCAATATCTTGCTCTGGCGGCTCAGACTCGGACTCAGATTCTTCAGCCAAAAGATCAGCAGGTGTCACTTCATCTTGCGCTTCAGGAGTTTCCGTTTCTACTGCTTCAGATTCAACATCCGCCAGCGCATCTTCTTCTGTGTACTCTGGAAGATCTAACTCGTCGAACTCAGCCGCAATATCTTGCTCTGGCTGCTCAGACTCGGACTCAGACTCTTCAGACAAAAGCTCAGCAGGTGTCACTTTATCTTGCGCTTCAGGAGTTTCAGTTTCTACTGCTTCAGATTCAACATCCACCAGCGCATCTTCTTCTGTGTACTCTGGAAGCTCCAATTCGTCGAACTCAGCCGCAATATCTTGCTCTGGCGGCTCAGACTCGGACTCAGACTCTTCAGACAAAAGCTCAGCAGGTGTCACTTCATCTTGCGCTTCAGGAGTTTCAGTTTCTACTGCTTCAGATTCAACATCCACCAGCGCATCTTCTTCTGTGTACTCTGG
>NZ_JBPAOE010000004.1:0-67534 GCF_054051265.1 Vibrio sp. C8 | reverse complement strand
GAAGCTCCAATTCGTCGAACTCAGCCGCAATATCTTGCTCTGGCGGCTCAGACTCTTCAGACAAAAGCTCAGCAGGTGTCACTTCATCTTGCGCTTCAGGAGTTTCAGGAGTTTCCGCTTCGACTGCTTCAGATTCAACATCCGCCAGCGCATCTTCTTCTGTGTACTCTGGAAGATCTAACTCGTCGAACTTAGCCGTAATATCTTGCTCTGGCTGTTCAGATTCAGACTCTTCAACTTGAACTTCCGCTGTTTCAGTTTCAGTTTCAGTTTCAGTTTCTAGGTCATCAAAAACCCAATCGTCATCTTGTGGAACACCGAATTCATTCGCAACAACCTGTTCTTGCTCCGCATCCGCTTTTTCTCCACCTTCGATCTCAGGATTAAACTCGAAATCATCCAGTTCAAGATCGTCTTCACTCAGTGCTGAAATAGATTCAAATTCTTCATCCAGTAACGGGTCAGACTTTGGTGCATTGGTAATAAGGTCGTCAATAAAGTTTGCACTATTGAAATCTTCAACCAGTTCTTCAGATTCTGCATTTTGTTCGATCGTCAGCAGTTCATCAAAAAGCTCTAAGCTTTCATCTGGTTCCTCTGACTCCTCAGCTTCTAAGCTAGTTTCATCAACCAAAAAGTCCTCGTATCCGGTCGGTCCTTCACTAAGTTCACCGACAAAATCATCAAGTAAGTCTGTACTGTTTTCATCAATCTCAGGAATATCTGAATCATTGGAATCTCCCAACAACTCATCCAGTTCCAGCATCATCTCATCGGCGACATTTTGTTCAGAATCAGCTTCGTCAAAACCATTTTCATCCAAAAGCTCATCTAGTAACGCCGTACTATTGGCTTCGATTTCAGGTTCATCTTCTTCATCTTCTAATAGCAATTCGTCTAGTAATGCCGTCTCGTCTTTTGCATTCGCCGCTAAAGACTCTAAGTCAGCTTGAGCTTCTATGTTTGCAAATAAGTCGTCTAGCTCTTCATCTGAAGTGAACTTAGCCGCCTCTGTCTCTGGATTGCTTTCAATCTTTTCTTCATCTAGCAAGCTGTCGAAATCTAACAACTCTGAGCTTGTGTCATCATCTTCATGTGCTGAAAAAAGTTCATCCAACATAGATTGGTCAAGAGAAGTTGATTCCAGTTCTTCAGAATCTTCATCTGCAGCCAACAAAGACTCAATGTCAGCTTGTGACATCTCGCCATCATCAGATAGGTCAAAGCCAATCTCATCGTCTTCATCATAGATTTGTGACGCCTGGTCTAGAGCACGTTCCATCTCCTCCAAGCCAAGGGCTTTCTCATCACCATTGACAGAGATGTCGCTACTACTAGAAGACAAATCACCAAAATCAGTATCAAGATCGCCTGACTCATCAATAGCAGCGAATAAATCTTCGCCGTCTTCATCTTCTAAGTCGAAGTCTAAATCGCTCTCATCTAGGCCAGCAAAAATATCACCATCATCTTCTTCTGATGTATCTTCTTTCTTCTCTTCACCAAACAGTGATTCGTTATCATCCATGCTGCCAAACAAATCATCATCCAGAAGCAACTCATCATCTAAATCTTCTAGCGACTGATCACCAACTGCAAGTGGAGCGACAGTTTCAGTACTCGCGTTCGGATTAAGTACTGTTTCTTGAACCGGTGAATTTGGCGCTTGGTTTGAACCGGAACGACGGCCTAAAAATAATACGACGAGTAAGGCAATCAATAAGCCAGGAATAAGTGCTAACCCGGCAACCACCCAATTGTTTGCTAGCAATTCATCCAGCTTAGAAGGCGCGAGACGTTGTATTTCTTCGCGTTTAATTCTTTCTTCAGCCAGCAGTTTTTCAACTTCGGAACGAATACGGTTTTCATCGCCCAACTCTTGTTTTAAGCCACTCACTTCAGATTGCACTTCGGCAAGCATCAAACGAAGTCTGTGATTCTTTTCTTCGAGTGCCTGAATTTCATTTTGGTCAGTTAATGACACTTTCATGCTGTCATCATTTTTAACAACCGCAACGGGCTTTTCTACAACAGCTGGAGGAATTGGCGTGACTTGAGTTTCAGTTGCTTGTGTTTCTGCAGGAGCGATAGACGTGGGTTTCACATCAACTGTCGGTTTAGATTCTGCTTTTGGAGCGTTAGCAACGGCTGTTACAGGCTTAGCGGGTTGTTGCACGAGACGAGCTTTATGTGCAGCCATCACTTTGACCGCTTCTTCCGTTGAAACACTGCTCACTTGAGCGAGAGATGGAATGCGTAATGTGCTACCGGGAATTAGGCTATGAATATTTTGGTTTTCAAACGCTTGAGGGTTTAAACGATAAATTGCCAGTAGAGTCTGCTGTACAGATACTTGGTTTGAGGGACGTATACGTGACGCAATCGACCATAAAGTGTCTTTTTCAGAAGTAGGGCCAATAACCTTTGAAGGCTCTGCCGTTGCTGTTGTTCGATTACGGACAATATCACTACTATATTGCGGCGCTGACTGAACTTCGCCAGTCGGACCAATAAGGCGAATACTCTCTGCACTAACGAAAGAAGTCTGAGTCACGGCCGCTACAGCGATTGGCAGTAACAGGCGTTTAAAAAATTGACGCATATAAGGCTCAGCTAGGTGCTATGAATTAATAAAGATAACAATCTGTTAAATATATCGGATAAGAGGAGCAAAACTATAGGAGATAACGCAAAAAATGTGTTCGTACCGTAATAATCGCAGCAATCTCACACTAAAAATCCATTTTTGTTACTCATGTCCAATACCATAATGACGATTCAAAAAATAAAAGCCAGCTTTAAGCTGGCTTTTACATCGTTTTACCTTATTCCGATATTACTCAGACTCAATTTTAGCCCAAGTATCACGTAGGCCAACTGTGCGGTTGAACACTAGAGATTCTGGCGTTGAATCTTTGTTGTCAGCACAGAAATAACCCACACGCTCAAATTGGTAACCAACTTCAGTTTCAGCAGTCGCAAGACTCGGTTCAACGAAACCATTCACTTTAACTAGAGACTCTGGATTAATCGTTGCAGCAAAATCATCAGCTGCAGCAGGGTTAGGCACAGTAAATAAGCGATCGTATAGACGGAACTCAGCAGGAAGACCTTTATCTGCTGATACCCAATGGATAACACCCTTCACTTTACGACCATCTTCTGGATTTTTGCCCAGAGTCGCTGGATCGTAAGTACAGTATATCGTTGTGATATTACCGTTTTGGTCTTTCTCTACACGTTCTGCTTTAATGACATAAGCACCACGCAGACGAACTTCTTTTCCTAAAACCAAACGTTTGTACTTCTTGTTACCTTCTTCGCGGAAGTCTTCACGTTCAATCCAGATTTCGCGAGTAAATGGTACATCGCGAGAACCCATTTCAGGGTCGTTTGGATGGTTAGCAAGATTAAGAACTTCAACACTCTCAGCATCGAAGTTTTCAATAACAATCTTCACTGGCTCCAATACAGCCATGGCGCGTGCTGCATTAGTGTTTAGATCGTCACGAATACATGATTCAAGTGAACTAAACTCAATCATATTGTCTTGTTTAGTAACACCGATACGTTTACAGAACTCACGGATAGAAGCAGCAGTGAAGCCACGACGACGTAAACCAGAAATTGTAGGCATACGTGGGTCATCCCAACCATCAACCAATTTTTCAGTTACTAGTTGGTTTAGCTTACGCTTAGACATTACCGTATATTCGAGATTCAGGCGGCTGAACTCATACTGGCGAGGATGACAATCAATAGTAATGTTATCAAGCACCCAGTCATAAAGACGACGGTTATCTTGGAATTCCAATGTACAGATAGAGTGCGTAATACCTTCCAACGCATCAGAAATACAGTGTGTAAAGTCATACATTGGGTAAATGCACCACTTGTCACCCGTCTGATGGTGCTCAGCAAAACGAACACGGTAGATAACTGGATCACGCATTACAATGAATGACGATGACATATCGATTTTAGCACGCAGACATGCTTCACCTTCTTTGAAGCCACCTGTTCTCATTTTTTCAAATAGAGCCAAGTTTTCTTCTACAGTGCGGTCACGATAAGGGCTGTGTTTGCCTGGCGTGGTTAACGTTCCACGATATTCGCGAATCTGCTCTGGAGTCAGTTCTTCAACATAAGCCAAACCTTTGTTGATAAGCTCCAGCGCATATTCGTACAGCTTGTCAAAATAGTCAGATGAATAGCAAATATCACCAGACCACTCAAAGCCCAGCCAACTTACATCTTTCTTAATTGATTCTACGTATTCGATATTTTCTTTCTCTGGGTTTGTGTCATCAAAACGTAAGTTACACTGGCCCTGATAGTCTTGAGCGATACCAAAGTTCAAACAAATCGACTTCGCGTGACCGATATGCAGATAACCGTTTGGCTCTGGCGGGAAACGAGTATGCACGCTAGTGTGTTTACCATCCGCTAAATCTTTATCTATGATTTGGCGAATGAAGTTCGATGGACGAGCCTCAGCTTCACTCATCTATAGCACCTCAAAATAATTTAATACTGGCAGAAAGTTTTCCTGTCTGGGCCAATTTAGCCGCAATCCACAGAAATATTGCGTTCAATGATCCACAATTCTGGGCATTTTCACAATAAAAACTGCGGATTTATTAGGAAATAATATTTACTTCGCTTGTTCTGTAGCCAACGCCTTACAAAGCAAAAAGCCTTCGCATATAGCGAAGGCTTTCATTTCAGCTAAAGAATTTTATCTATTATGGCAATTTCACGCCAGATAGATCTTCAGTAGTACTGATTGCTTTCATTTCGCCCGCAACGATTTCCGCTAGAGGGCCAAGGATAACTTGAAGGTTGTTTTCGCCAAGCTTAACCACACCTTTAGCACCTAATTTCTTCAATACAGCTTCATCAGCAACTGAACGATCTTTCAGTGTTAGACGTAGACGTGTAATACAAGCATCGATAGTCGTTAGGTTTTCGTGACCACCTAGAGCTTTTAGGTATTGACGCGCTAGATCACTCTTGTCTCCACTTGAGCTAGAAGGTGCTGCAACAGCTTCATCATCATCTTCACGACCTGGTGACTTCAAGTTGAAAGTACGGATTGCGAATGTGAATGTGAAGAAGTATAGAGCGAAGAACGCCAGACCAATGATAAGTAGAGTTACAGGTTTAGTTGCTAGACCCCAGTTTAGTGCGAAGTCGATTAGACCAGCAGAGAAACCAAAGCCGTGTAGCGTACCAAACATGTTAGCAACAACTAGAGCTAGACCAGTAAACACTGCGTGCATTGCATAAAGTGCTGGTGCTAGGAACACAAACATGAACTCTAGAGGCTCTGTGATACCTGTTAGGAATGAACAGAATGCTACAGAGAACAATGCACCACCAACTTGATGACGTTTCTCTACAGGTGCTGCAAAGTACATAGCTAGTGCTGCACCAGGTAAACCGAACATCATGATTGGGAAGAAGCCATTCATGAATACACCAGCGCTCTTATCGCCACCGAAGAAACGGTGTAGGTCGCCAGATTTCATTGTTTCAGTCACTTCTTTAACAACAGCTGTGATTTCAGGATTCACTGCATTTTGGAAGTTAAATGTGTGCTCTTGACCAACCACTAGAGCTTTAGCAATAGATGGATCCACACATAATTTTTGTAATGCAGGTAGTGCTTGACCAGCCGCTTGAGCACCCGTTACCACGATTTCTTGACACGTACCCATACCGAACCAGAAGTATGAGTTAAGTACGTGGTGCAAACCAACAGGAATTAGAGCACGGTTAAGAGTACCGTAAACAAACTGACCTACTGAACCAGAAGTTGATACTGCATGAGCTAGAGTATCAAGACCACCTTGAATACTTGGCCATACAACACCTGAAATAGCACCAGCAACTAGTGCAAACAGACCAGCCATAATAGGTACAAGGCGCTTACCAGAGAAGAACGCTAACCATTCTGGAAGACGAGTAGCGTAAAAAGCGTTATAAGCGTGACCTGCGATGATACCTGCAAAAATACCGCCGAAGAATGACATGTTAATTGAAGGATCAATTGTTTTTGCTGTTGCTGTCAGTACGAAGTACGCAACGGCACCTGCTAGACCTGCAGCACCAGAACCGTCTTTAGAAAGACCGATCGCAATACCAAGGCCGAATAGAAGAGGTAGTTGCCCAAAGATAGCACCACCCGCTTCTGCCATAAATGGAATGTCTAGTAGGTCGCCCTGACCTAGACGTAATAAGATCGCTGCAACAGGTAGCGTTGCGATAGGTAGCATCAATGCTTTACCTAACTTTTGCGCATATCCAAGAATATTCACCGTAAGTTCCCCCTATAGGATTTTTATAAATATCGGCAAACTTATTTTAGTCGCCCAATTTAGTCATAATTAGTGTATGACAATAATTTTGCTCCGCAAATTAAAAGCTCATCAATTGTGACCGTAATCACCTCAGAGCAGCATAATTCAAGGTTTTTGCTAGCGAGATCATAAAACTTATTTTACAATATAAAAAAACATACATTTATCGGTACTATTCGACTAAGAAATAAGTGATGTAATGTCTTATAACAAAAGAGATTATAGCCACTAATAGACCTATTTTTCGGTGATAAAGCCAGAACAAAAATAGTACCAAACATTCAGCTGGAGGCACCTTTTGAGTGACCGCCGAGCACAAAGATATTTCGCGATTTGATAAAAGTTAGCAAAGAGTCAGCTTGTACCATACTCTTTAGAGACAATATCTGCTTATCGCTCCTAAAATTATAGAATGTCTATCGACGAGGATTCGTTAATTATGTACGCACTAACTAACTGTAAAGTATACACAGGCAGCGATGTACTAACTGACCATGCTGTTATCATTAATGCTGATACAATTCACGCTATTATCCCTAAAGAAAATCTTCCTAGTGACATAGAGCGAAAAGATCTTGATGGCGCAAACCTAAGCCCTGGTTTCATTGACTTGCAGCTTAATGGTTGTGGTGGCGTTATGTTCAACGATGAAATAACAGCAGACACAATCCATACGATGCACCAAGCTAACCTTAAATCCGGTTGTACAAGCTTCTTACCTACTCTTATCACCTCCTCTGATGAAAACATGCGTCAAGCTGTCGCGGCAGAGCGTGATTACCGCCAAAAGTACAGTCATCACTCTTTAGGCCTTCACCTAGAAGGTCCTTATTTGAATATCGAAAGAAAAGGCATTCACAGTGTCGACTTTATTCGCGAATCGGATGAAGCAATGATCGATTTCATGTGCCAGAACAGCGATGTCATTACGAAAGTAACGTTGGCGCCAGAAAACAATAACCCTCAACATATTGAAAAATTAGCGCAAGCAGGCATTGTGGTATCCATTGGTCACACCAACGCAACCTATCAAGAAGCTCGTAAAGGATTTGAATCAGGTATTACTTTCGCAACACATTTGTTTAATGCAATGACACCGATGCAAGGTCGAGAGCCTGGAGTTGTTGGGGCTATCTTTGACACCCCAGAAGTCTATGCTGGTATTATCGCTGATGGTTTTCATGTGGATTATGCAAACATTCGTATCGCGCATAAAATCAAGGGCGAAAAGCTCGTATTAGTGACAGATGCCACAGCTCCTGCAGGCGCGGAGATGGATTACTTTATTTTTGTCGGTAAGAAAGTATATTACCGAGATGGCAAGTGTATCGACGAAAACGGCACACTTGGCGGCTCAGCCCTTACGATGATTGAAGCAGTTCAAAATACGGTTGAGCATGTCGGCATCGCTTTAGATGAAGCACTGAGAATGGCTACTTTGTATCCAGCAAAAGCAATTGGTATTGACCAGAAATTAGGTCGTATTAAGAAAGGCATGATTGCCAATCTGACTGTTTTTGATCGTGACTTCAATGTAAAAGCGGCTGTGATTAACGGACAATACGAGCATATGTAATAATGAATGGCGGACAAATAGGTAACGTAGATCTAGTCAAGCAGCTTAACAGCGCTGCAGTATATCGATTAATAGACCAACAAGGTCCTATTTCTCGAATCCAGGTTGCCGATGTAAGTCAGCTTGCCCCTGCAAGTGTGACAAAAATAACCCGCCAACTTTTAGAACGCGGCCTTATTAAAGAGGTCGCTCAACAAGCTTCTACTGGTGGTCGAAGAGCAATATCTCTGACCACCGAAGTAGCACCATTTCACTCGGTTGCAGTACGCCTTGGACGCGATTATATTCAGTTCAGTCTTTTTGACTTAGGTGCAAAAGAGATCGCGTCAGATTTTCAAGAGTTTCTCTATACCAGCCAAAATGAGTTGGTGGATGGCCTTCTCAAATATCTTAAAGATTTCACTAATCAACATGCTTCCTCAATTGGACAACTGATTGCAATCGGGATCGCCTTACCTGGTTTGGTCAATCCAGAGACGGGTGTTGTTGAATATATGCCAAATGTCAAAATAAATGCTTTACCACTGGGTGAAATCATCAAAGACAATTTCCATGTAGAATGTTTTGTCGGTAACGACGTTAGAGGAATGGCATTGGCTGAACACTATTTCGGTGCCAGTCAAGATTGTCAGGATTCAATATTAGTCAGTGTTCACCGAGGGACAGGTGCGGGGATCATTGTCAATGGGCAAGTATTCCTGGGTTTCAATCGTAACGTAGGTGAAATTGGTCATATACAAATCGACCCACTGGGTGATCAATGCCAATGCGGCAATTTCGGTTGTTTAGAAACCGTTGCAGCGAACCCAGCTATCGTCAATCGCGTCAATAAACTCATCGCTCAAGGTTATGAATCCAGCTTGTCTCAAGTCGATGGTATTACTATTCATGATATATGTGAGCATGCCAACAATGGCGATGAACTTTCCCAACAAGCTTTGGTACGTGTGGGAAACCAGTTGGGAAAAGCAATCGCAATTACCATTAACCTGTTTAACCCACAAAAAGTTATCATTGCTGGTGCGATTACAGAAGCAAAAGACACTCTGTTCCCTGCTATTCAACGCAATGTCGAAAATCAGTCTCTAAAATCATTTCATACCAATTTACCTATTGAAGCTTCGTTACTAGACAAGCAGCCGACATTAAGTGCTTTTGCTATGATTAAGCGCGCTATGTTAAATGGTGTCTTGTTACAAAAACTTCTGGAAGATTAGGACTTATCCACATTGGTATAAGCAACTGATTACCCTATAATGCAAGGCTGCGTCTATTAATTAGACACAGCCTTTTTATTTCTAGGAAGCAAATATTACCAATGGAAATTATTCTAATTACAACGGCATTCATCGCTGGTTTTATTGCGCTAAAGTGCCATCTCCCTCCCCTTGTGGGCTTTCTTATCGCTGGTTTTGCACTGCACGCTTTGGGCTTTGAATCAAACGAGTCCATCTCTATTCTGGCCGATCTTGGTGTTACGCTACTGTTGTTTACTATCGGTCTGAAACTGGATATCAAAACACTTCTGGCAAAAGAAATCTGGGCAGGGGCAACGATACATAATCTATTGTCAACAGCTGTATTTAGTATTGTTCTTATCGGTTTCAAATACCTAGGATTAGACAGCCTCGCACTCGTTTCAGTCTCTAGCATCATTTTGCTTGGTTTTGCACTCTCCTTTTCAAGTACCGTTTTTGCCGTAAAATCTCTTCAAGAAAAAGGCGAAATGAATGCAACCTATGGCACCATCGCGATTGGTATTCTTGTTATGCAAGATATCTTTGCCGTCATTTTCTTAACGGTCTCGACAGGTAAAATTCCTGAGTGGTATGCGCTTGCTTTGTTTGTGCTCCCATTCATACGCCCTCTGTTCTTCAAAATACTTGATTGGGTTGGACACGGTGAAATGCTGGTTTTGGCAGGCATTTTCTTTGCATTAGTCGTGGGGGCAGGTTTATTTGATTTCGTTGGAATGAAACCGGATTTAGGCGCACTCATTTTAGGTATGATGCTCGCGGGACACAGCAAAGCCTCAGAGCTATCTAAATCTTTGTTTAATATGAAAGAGTTGTTCTTGGTTTGCTTCTTCTTGAACATTGGCTTATCAGAACAACCGACCGTCACAGGTTTCTTGCTTGCACTATTATTATTGCTGCTGCTGCCACTCAAAGGCGTGTTGTACTTTTTAGTATTAAACAAGTTTCGGTTTCGTGTCCGTACGTCATTGCTAGCCACAATTTCTCTTTTCAACTTTAGTGAGTTTGGTCTGATCGTTGGTGGGTTAGCGTTTAAGATGGGTTGGTTATCAGGTGATATACTTGTCGCCTTAGCCATTTCAGTGCCCCTTTCCTTTATCGTTACCGCACCAATTGTGCGTAAAGGACACGAGATCTATCAACACTCTGCACATTGGTTAAAAGAACAAACCGCCGAACGAATAAACATCAAAGACAAATTTATTAATCCAGGCAGCTCTCAACTGATCATTCTTGGGATGGGACGTATAGGAACAGGTGCTTACGAAGAATTTCATGCTCGTTATGGCAAAATCTGCTTAGGCGTTGAACTGAGAGAAGATACGGCTCAGCAACATCGAAATGAAGGCAGAAACGTTATCTCTGGTGATGCAACCGACCCCGACTTTTGGGAAAGAATACTAGATACAGGTAACGTTAAAATGGTGCTTTTAGCCATGCCACACCATCAAGCGAACCAGATCGCGCTAGAGCAGTTGAAAAAACGTTCATTCAACGGACAAATTGCAGCTATTGCGGAATATCCAGATCAGTTAGATAACCTTCTCGAAAAAGGCGCACATGCGGCGTTCAACATCTATCGAGAAGCAGGCTCTGGTTTTGCTCGCCATGTCTGTGAACAACTGAAGCCTGAATTTGTAAAACACTAGCCTTAATTCATTCATCTACTTAAAAAGAAAGAGCACCAAGTGCTCTTTCTTTACTCCAAGTGATGTTTTTTTCATCATTATTTAAACCTCATCTACCAAAACAACCATTTAAATAGATAAAGTTCACCTATAGTAAGTTTATTTAAACTATTTACCAATCATGGGTTGTTTTTTTTAATCAAAATGGCAAATTGGAGTCATCTGATTAAAACTCGTTTACTAAGGGAAGTTGTATGTGTTCTATCTTTGGCATCTTGGACATCAAAAGTGATGCAGCGGCGCTACGCCCAGTAGCATTGGAAATGTCGAAAAAACTCCGTCACCGAGGCCCTGACTGGTCCGGTATCTATGCATCTGACAAAGCTATTCTGGCACACGAGCGTTTAGCTATTGTTGGTCTAAATAGTGGAGCACAACCTCTGTACAGCCCAGATAAGAAGCTTATCCTCGCAGTAAACGGTGAGATTTATAACCACAAAGAAATTCGTGCTCGTTACGAAGGTAAGTATGAGTTCCAAACCGATTCAGACTGCGAAGTTATCTTGGCACTATACCAAGACAAAGGCGTAGATCTTCTTGAAGAGCTCAACGGTATCTTTGCTTTCGTTCTTTACGATGAAGAGAAAGACGAGTACTTAGTAGGCCGTGACCACATCGGTATTATCCCGCTATACCAAGGTCAAGATGAGCACGGCAACTACTATGTGGCTTCTGAAATGAAAGCATTGGTTCCTGTATGTAAAAACCTAAGCGAGTTCCCTCCAGGTAGCTACTACAGCTCTCAAGACAAAGAGCCAACGCGTTACTACGTACGTGACTGGAACGAGTACGCAGCGGTAAGTGGTAACACTACGAGCAAAGAAGAGCTGACAACTGCACTAGAAGCTGCTGTTAAGCGTCAATTGATGACAGACGTACCATATGGTGTACTACTGTCTGGAGGTTTGGACTCTTCTATCACTTCAGCTGTAGCGAAACGTTATGCTGCTATGCGTATCGAAGATGATGAAAAATCTGAAGCTTGGTGGCCACAACTTCACTCATTCGCAGTTGGTCTTGAAGGTGCACCGGATCTTAAAGCAGCACGTGAAGTGGCTGAGAAAATCGGTACAGTTCACCACGAGATGACTTACACCATTCAAGAAGGCCTTGATGCTATTCGTGATGTGATTTACCACATTGAAACCTACGATGTCACAACCATCCGTGCTTCTACCCCTATGTACCTCATGGGACGTAAGATAAAAGCAATGGGTATTAAAATGGTTCTTTCTGGTGAAGGTGCAGATGAAATCTTTGGCGGTTATTTATATTTCCACAAAGCACCAAACGCTCAAGAATTCCACGAAGAAACAGTTCGTAAGCTGCTTGCACTAAACATGTTTGACTGTGCACGCGCAAACAAATCGCTTGCTGCATGGGGCGTAGAAGGTCGAGTTCCATTCCTAGACAAAGAATTTATCGATGTTGCGATGCGCCTGAACCCTGCCGATAAAATGTGTGGTAACGGCAAGATGGAAAAACACATCCTACGAGAGTGTTTTGAAGACTATCTTCCAGAATCCATCGCATGGCGTCAGAAAGAGCAATTTTCTGATGGCGTAGGCTACAGCTGGATCGACACGCTAAAAGCAACAGCCGAAGCGAAAGTGACCGATCAACAAATGGAAACCGCGCAATACCGTTTCCCATACAACACACCAACAACCAAAGAAGGTTATGTGTATCGTGAAATCTTTGAAGAGTTGTTCCCACTAGAATCAGCTGCTCAATGTGTTCCTGGTGGCCCTTCAGTGGCTTGTTCTTCAGCAAAAGCCGTTGAATGGGATGAATCATTCAAAAACTGTATCGATCCATCTGGTCGTGCTGTAAAAGCTGTACACAATGAAGCTTACTAAGCATTAAGAACGACAAAAGGCGCCTAAGGCGCCTTTTTCTTGTATGCATGTCATTAAACACTCTACTTAAGATCTAAATCTTTATTATCAATACTCATCACTAATGGTTGGTTGATGAGTTTAATTAACATTAATGAACGGGTTTCCCCATCCGATTCTTGATAGATAGCTTCTATGCCGGAAAATTGCCCACCAGTCACTTTCATCACTTGCCCTTGTGTTGGTAGTTTAGATGCAGCTAAACTTTGCTCACTCATATCCATCTGTTTAAGTTCATAAATCAGAACACCTTGCAACTCTTTAGGTTGACTGCCAAAGCGGACAAAATCCGCCACTCCACGTGTGGAGCGAACAGTGGTAAATGTGGGGCCGATTTCAAAATCAAAACGGACGAACATATAACAAGGGAAAAGCGGCTCTTTCACCGACTGACGCTTTCCACGTAGAATTTTCTCTACTGTGACTTCTGGGTAATAGCACTCAACGCCTTGATTTTCTAAATGAGCTTTCGCTCTAAGCTGCTCACCTCGCTTACAATAAAGTAGATACCAACGCTTCATATTCTTAACCAATAATTTTTTGGCAATGCTATCACTATGGGTATATATAGTCATGATTAAAGATAGTAACAGCCATCCATCTTCGCTCATCTGACGAAATAAACACCATTCTATCAACTAACAATACTTTTTTTTAAAAATTAGTTTTCACAAATAATAAATTTTTCAAATATCCTGAATCAACAACGCCATCCAGAGTAAAAACCCATCAAACACACAAATTTACAATATTAAATCATTTGAAATATCTTTATGACCAATGTATATCTATCGGCCACTAAAAATATAATGATGGCATTAGTTTCTAATTATGCAAAAACAACAACAAATTTTTGGTCACCCACGTGGCTTATTCCTTTTATTTAGCACCGAGCTTTGGGAACGTTTCTCTTACTATGCAATGAGAGCAATTTTAGTTCTTTACTTAACTGATGCCACTCTCAACGGTGGTCTAGGTTGGTCGACAAAAGATGCTCTTGATTTGTATGGTATCTATACTGGCTTGGTGTATATCACTCCACTTATTGGTGGCTACCTAGCGGATAATTACCTTGGTCAACGCCGTTCAATTTTGATCGGCGGCGCATTGATGGCTATTGGTCAGTTCACCTTAGCAATGCCAGCAGAGGCCATTGGTATTTCGCCAATGCACTCTTTCTACCTTGGTCTTGCATTACTTATCGCGGGTAACGGCTTGTTCAAACCAAACATTTCAACAATGGTCGGTGACTTATACCAAGAAGGCGATAATCGCCGCGATGGTGCCTTTACTATCTTCTACATGGGTATCAACATTGGCGCTCTACTTGCAGGTATTGTTGCTGGATCAGTAACGAATTCTTTCGGCTGGAAAGCAGGTTTTGTCGCAGCAGGTATCGGCATGCTTATTAGCTTAGTCATGCAGCTTACTCTTGCACAATCTTGGCTTGGTGATATCGGTAGAGTTCCTGCAGCACAACGTGCAATGGAAAATAACCAATCTCAAACTAAGCAACCGCTTACAAAAGAAGAATTTGACCGTATTAAAGTTATCTTAATCATGAGTCTGTTTACTATTGTGTTCTGGGCTGGCTTTGAACAAGCAGGTGGTTTGATGAACATCTACACTCAGCAATACACCGATCGTATGATTGGTAGCTTTGAAATACCTGCGGCTTGGTTCCAGTCACTTAACCCATTTTTTATTATTACTCTAGCGCCCGTACTGGCTGTTTTCTGGGTAAAACTGGGCAAACGTGAACCTAACTCTCCCGTTAAATTTGCTCTTGCGATGTTCTTCTTAGCGCTTGGCTTCCTATGTATGGTTGGTGCGGTACTGCAACAAGGTGGAGACACCACAGTTAAAACATCGATGCTTTGGTTAGTGGGTGCATTCTTCTTCCATACCTTGGGCGAACTGTGTTTATCTCCAATCGGTTTATCACTAGTAACTAAGCTGGCTCCACTACGTCTTGCATCATTAATGATGGGTGCATGGTTTGGTTGTAACGCGATTGCAAACTACGTTGCTGGCTACGTTGGCTCTCATGTAGGTGAGTTAGGCGCAATGGCCATCTTCAGTGGTATTGCGGTTACTGCGACTGTTTCTGGTGCCATTCTGCTGCTGTTTGCCAACAAACTAGTATTTTGGATGCACGGAGCAGAAGGCTACGTCGACATCGTTTCTGAAGAGAAGCAAACTGAAGTACAACCCGCTTAATGCTGCTTGGATAGTAAAAAGGACCACTTAATGTGGTCCTTTTTGTTTCAGAGAACACCTCTACTTAGCTCGTTACAAGTGCTTTCATCATCTCAATATGGGCATCATCGGCATTCAGACATGGAATGTAGTTAAACGTCTCACCACCAGCTTCCAAAAACAGCGCTTTGTTTTCCCCTGCTATTTCCTCAAGAGTTTCCAAACAATCGACAGAAAATGCCGGACAGATGATATCAAGCTTCTTAATACCCTTTTCAGGTAGAGATTCCATCGTTTTGTCGGTGTATGGTTGTAACCACTCTTCCTTACCAAATTGAGACTGGTAGGTCATCAGAACCTTTTCTTCAGCTAAGCCCAGCTCTTGAGCAAGAAGCCGAGTCGTTTCTTCACAGTGCAGCGGGTAAATATCACCATTATCGGCGTATCGCTTAGGAATACCGTGGTAGGAACAAACCAGTAAGTCTCCTTGTCCATTTTGTTCCCATGATGCGCGAACGCTGCTAGCAAGCGCCTGTATGTATAGAGGATGACTGTAGTAGTCACGCACAAACGTAAGCTGAGGCATAGTTGATATGCCTTTTATGACTTTCGCCAATCCATCAAAAACAGCGGCTGTCGTCGACGATGAATACTGGGGATATAGAGGAAGAACAATAACCTCTTCAACGCCTTGTTGCAGGAGTTTTTCCAGACCACTGCTTAAATTGGGTTGACCATAAGTCATTCCAAGCTCAACAGGAATATTCAACAATGATTGGAGCTTGTCGCGTTGTTGCTGTGAGTACACCATCAAGGGAGAGCCCCCTTCCAGCCAAACAGACTGATACAGCTTTGCTACTTTAGGAGAGCGTATCGGAAGAATGATTCCGTGTAGAAGCGGACACCACAACCAACGACTCATATCAACAACGCGTTTGTCATGAAGAAATTCAGCCAAAAAGCGCTTAACTTCCTTGGCAGTGGGAGCTTGAGGTGTACCTAAGTTGGCTAACAAGACACCTTGTTTTTTTATAGTTTTCATAGCGTCCTTTTGTCTACTAATCGGGCTTAAGACATACATAAAATAGGAACATACCCTAACTAACTGGAGCTGAGTTTATGCAAATAAAGTTAGCTATCAAGACTGTAGTTGTTTTAAGTCGTTCGGGTATAAAAAAAGCGACCTTACGGTCGCTTAACTATAACAAAATTATTAAAAATTTTGATAATAGGTATTATCTATTAAGCTAATGCTCTTTCGATATCAGCACTTACTTCAGCAACTTGCTTAGTACCGTCAAATTTCAGGTACTTAGTGTTACCCGCTGCAGCTTCTTTACCGTAGTACTCGATAAGTGGTGCAGTTTGATTGTGGTATACGTTTAGACGAGCACGTACCGTTTCTTCTTTATCGTCATCACGAACGACAAGATCTTCACCAGTTAGGTCATCTTTCCCTTCAACTTTAGGCGGGTTGTACACAACGTGGTAAGTACGGCCAGAAGCAAGGTGAGCACGGCGACCAGCCATACGCTCAACGATTACATCGTCAGCTACATCAAATTCAATCACGTAGTCAACATCGATACCCATTTCTTTTAGGCCATCTGCCTGAGGGATAGTGCGTGGAAAACCGTCCAACAAAAAGCCTTTCTCGCAATCATCTTGCGCAATACGCTCTTTGATTAGACCAAGAATGATTTCATCAGAAACTAGCTGACCAGCATCGATAACAGATTTAGCTTGTTTACCAAGTTCTGTACCTGCTTTGATAGCGGCACGTAGCATGTCACCAGTAGAGATTTGTGGAATACCGAACTTCTCCATGATGAATTGAGCTTGTGTACCTTTACCAGCACCTGGAGCACCTAGAAGAATGATGCGCATGTTTAATCCTCTTTAGAAAATAATATTTATACCGAAGCTCACTATATCCTTTAGAAGCAAAGTCCTTTAGAGGAACATCCTTGATAGGGGAACGGTAAGTTTCGGTATAACAGTTGATACAGCTAGCGAATGCAAGCTGGCGTGCAAAATACACGCGTTGATAACCTTATTCAAGCTTCGCATTCTATCACATAAATTTGTCTCTCAGGCGAATCTAAGACTAAAGAATGCAACTTGGCATCCAACTCTCAAGCCTATTTAACACAAATCGACACAAATAAACGACGTTAGCTCACTTTTTAATAAAAAAGCCCGCATTTCGCGAGCTTTTCATTCATTAAAACTATTAAACCTTAGTCAGAAGTTTATTCATAGCCGTCAAGAACTGAGAAGGATCAGCCATAGAGCCGCGCTCCGCCAACATTGCTTGACCCAGTAACACTTCAACCCAGCGTCCAAATGCTTCTTCATCTGGTTCGTCAGACATCATCTTAACCAAAGCGTGGTCAGGGTTGATCTCGAAGATGTACTTAACTTCAGGTACAGCCTGACCGGCCGCTTCCAAAAGCTTCGCCATTTGCGTACCCATTTCGAAGTCATCAGTCACAACAACCGCAGGCGTCGTCGCTAGCTTAAAGGTTGTGCGAACGTCTTTTACTCGGTCCCCCAAGTAAGCTTTGATACGCTCTACTACTGACTGAAACTCTTGCTCCGTCTCTTTGTGCTTTTCTTTCTCTGCTTCGTCTTCGAACTTACTTAAATCAAGACCCGCTTTAGTAATCGATTGGAACTGCTTACCATCAAACTCAGTCAAGTAGTTCATCAACCACTCATCAATGCGGTCATACATTAAAATAACTTCAATTCCTTTAGCTTTGAACTGCTCTAAGTGAGGACTGTTCTTAGCGGCTGCATAACTGTCAGCGGTTAAGTAGTAGATCTTGTCTTGGCCTTCTTTCATGCGTTCAACATAAGAAGAAAGACCTATAGATTGCTCTGAAGAATCAACTTCTGTTGAAGAAAAACGTAGCAGACCAGCAATTTTCTCTTTGTTTGCCATGTCTTCCGCTGGGCCTTCTTTCATCACAAGACCAAACTGCTTCCAAAATGACTGGTACTTTTCAGCATCATTACTTGCCATACGTTCAAGCATAGTAAGCACGCGCTTTGTACATGCATTACGCAGAGATTGAGTCACTTTGTTATCTTGGAGAATTTCGCGTGACACGTTCAGTGGCAAATCGTTTGAATCGATCAAACCACGCACGAAACGCAGATAAGAAGGCATGAACTGCTCTGCATCATCCATGATAAACACGCGTTGCACATACAGTTTCAAACCAGACTTATGGTCGCGATTCATCATATCCCAAGGCGCTTTCGAAGGAATGTATAGCAGACTGGTGTAGTCATTCTTACCTTCAACCTTGTTGTGGCTCCAAACTAGTGGTTCAGCGAAATCATGTGATACATGTTTGTAGAACTCTTGGTACTCTTCCTCTGTGATATCAGATTTACTACGAGTCCAAAGTGCTTGAGCTTTGTTGATTTGTTCCCAATTCTTATTGCCCGTCTCTTTGCCTTCGTCGTCGCGCTCTTCAGTCTGAATAAAGACGGGAATACCGATGTGATCTGAGTATTTTGAAATCACGTCACGCAGGCGCCATTCAGAGAGGAATTCCTCACCTTCTTCGCGAAGATGAAGAATAATGTCAGTACCACGGCTTGCCTTTTCAATTGACTCAACCGTGTACTCGCCTTCACCTTTAGAATGCCATTGAACTGCTTCACTGCTGGCAACTCCCGCAGCGCGAGTACGCACAGTCACAGCATCCGCAACAATAAATGCAGAGTAAAAACCAACACCGAATTGCCCGATCAACTGAGAATCTTTGGTTTGCTCTTCAGAAAGCTTAGAGAAAAACTCAGCAGTACCCGATTTCGCGATAGTACCTAAATGTTCAATCACATTTTCGCGAGTCATACCGATACCGTTATCCGAGATCGTTATCGTTTTTGTCTCTTTGTCGAATGACAGTTTAACTCCAAGGTCCGCATCACCTTGGTAAAGTTCTGGATTTGATAATGCTTGAAAACGCAGTTTATCTGCAGCGTCCGAAGCATTAGAAATCAACTCACGCAGGAAGATCTCTTTGTTTGAATACAAAGAGTGAATCATAAGATGAAGCAGTTGCTTCACTTCCGATTGAAAGCCACGAGTTTCTTTGTTTGCTGTCGTTGTTTCGCTCATTTTAGCTCCATAACATCACATTAGAGATTTCTGGCCGAATTGCACAAAAATTAGCCAGACCAGAAAGATAACCAATTTGCTAAATAAGTAAGGGCTATGAATGTAAATTCAAGGTCAGTAACGTCAAAAAACACTGTTTTTTTTATTTATATTGATTATGCTTGGCACAGTTTTATATCAAGGAAGATAAATATTCATTGCTGTCTTAACTCCTTCTTAACTCCTTAGCATGGAAACTATTCCCAGTTAGACGCGATTTAAGACTCTAAAAATAAATGAAGAAAATATCGATGACGGGCATAGGCAATAAATTCCTTCTCGGAGACAGATTTACTTTCGATTCAATTAGCAACACTCTGATTGATAATATTTTTGACGATGAACTTGTTCGTTTAGGCAGCAATGAAAGTCGAATACTCCTTCTATTCTGCCAACGTCCAAATGAAGTCGTTTCTCGTAACGAATTGTATGATTTTGTTTGGAGAGAACAGGGCTTTGAAGTAGATGATTCGAGCTTAACTCAAGCTATCTCTACCTTGCGTAAACAGCTTAAAGATTCCACCAAGTCGCCACAGTTTGTGAAAACTGTGCCTAAACGTGGCTATCAATTAATCTCAACAGTCACAGATATTTCTGAGCTCGACGTGAGTGATGATAACGATCTTGGAACTGTTGAGTGGGATGAACAAGAAACCCGTAGCGATGTTTCAGATCAAGCTGCTCAGCTTGAGGTTATAACGCACATGGAGACAAACAGCAGAGTGTCTCATGATGACGAAGTAACTACAGATTCACAGCCACCTAGTAATACGAAGCGTCCTATCGACTTAGTCACTAAGCTGTTGTTTTTATTCTCAGTGCTGCTACCAATATTTGCAGTGATGTTTACTAGTCCTACTCAGTCTGAATTCAGAAGGCTCGCGAGCTATCATGGTGTGGTGGTAGATACCCCAAAAAACCACCCAGATCTAACGGAATGGCTACCTTCTATTGAGTTATGCATCAATCAATACATAACTCAATATCAAGGCGAATTTGCTCTCGAGAAAGTAATTGCAACGGGTGGGCATAACGATGTGTTGATCTTGAATTACATTCATAAACCTGAGTATTCATCAGCCAATATCACATTAAAAATTGTGGCTAATCAGGATGAAATAAACAAAGTGTGCCAGCGAGGTGAATCATCATGAACAGAAAAATTGCAGTAGTGATGAGCATTGTTTCAGTCGCATTCAGCTGTTGGCTCTATTGGGGAAGCGATTTTAAAATCGAGCAGGAAATATCTTCGCGAGAATGGCAATCAAAAACAGTAACCGTCATTGAAAACACCACAACGCATCAAGCCATTGGTTCATTACGTCGAGTCGATATTTCTTCAAATGTGAAGTATTTGCCTAACGGTACCTATGTGCGTGTATCTAATGTAGTTTTGTATGCAAACAATGATGATCAACAGAACATCATGAATATCTCAGAAACCGGCAAATGGGATGTCAGCGATAACTACTTACTGGTTTCGCCAACTAAGTTTAGGAATGTTTCACAAAGCCAGAGTCAAGAGTTCACTCAAGAAGAGCTTGAATTGGTGACTCAGTTTTTCAAAATGGAAGCCCAGCAAAGTCGACGTGTTGATATCGTCAATAAAAAAACTTTGCTGCTAACAAGCTTGAACCACGGTTCGACCGTACTGTTTAGCAACTAAGGAACATATGGACAAAGCCAAAATAGACATCTTTTACTGTCGACAATGTAACTGGATGCTAAGAGCCTCTTGGATGAGTCAAGAGCTATTACACACCTTCAGTGAAGAAATTGAAACAGTATCGCTCCATCCCGATACTGGCGGAAGATATGAGATTTTCTGTAACGGTGTACAGATTTGGGAACGCAAGAAAGATGGCGGCTTCCCAGAAGCAAAAGAGTTAAAACAGCGAGTTAGAGATCTGATTGATCCTGAACGTGACTTAGGCCACTCAGACAGAAAATAAAAGAAGAGCTCAAATGAGCTCTTCTTTTATTTCAACGCAGCGTCTTTTTAAAAGGCTGTTTTAGCAATCACTTCACAGCCATCAAGAGACTTAACCACAAGCTGGTTGTCTTCTAGTAAGCCATAACTGGGTGCAAAGCCATTTCTTGGGAATGTCACTGATCCCGGATTGAAGAAAAAGCCTTTATCCCACTCTTGAGCAGATGGAATATGGGTATGTCCGTGAACCAGAATGTCACGTTGCCCGATAGCAGGACTGTTGTCTTGGTTGTACAGATGACCATGAGTCAGGAACATTCTTTGTCCAGATTCAAGCATCACCCATGCGTAGTCAGACATCATCGGAAATGACAACAACATCTGGTCGACTTCACTATCACAGTTACCTCGTACCGCCACTATTTTATCTGCATAGTGATTAAGCCGTTCTGCTACAACTGCTGGGCTGTACCCTTCAGGGATCGGGTTACGAGGCCCATGATTTAAAAGGTCTCCTAGCAAGACGAGCGTTGACGCCTCTGATTGATCAAACAAAGACAAGACCTTTTCAGTTGCAGGAAGCGAGCCGTGCAAATCGGAAGCAAAAAACAGTTTCATCATAGACCTCATAGCAAAAACCACATGAGTTTAATGGTTTAACAACTACTCGTCATCTCTTACCATGCCATTCACCACAATATTGTTATAACTCACCATACCAATAATTCTCCCGCCATCTATGACTGGTGCTCGGCTTATACCAAAGCGTTCAAACAGACGAGCGCAATATTTCACATTCATGTCTGGAGAAACAGACAGCGCTGGCTTGGTCATAATTTCATAAATATTGGTTCGCTTAGGCGAGCGATTCTTAGCAAGAACTTTTTTGGCGATGTCATTCATCAACACAATTCCATACTCATCATCTTCATGGCGTTTATCGACGATTAAAGCTTTCACCTGATGCTTTTTCGCAAGGCATATACCTTCAAAAACTGTGGTCAATCCATCAACCATTACATAGGTGCCTGCCATGACGTCTCTGACGCGAACTTTATCTTCCCGCTTCATAGATTTTCCTCCACCACTTTCGTTAAACGCTCAACCTGATGCGCCACACCTACGGCATCTTCAATATCAATCTGAATGGCGATACCCTGCCCTGAAGTCGCATCAAATTCGCCCACTTCGTTGATTGTTTCGAGGATATGCCGAGCTAAATGCTCTTCAACCACTAACAAGATGACGTCTTTTTGTACTTCTAAGGTCAAACCAAAAAACGTTCGCTTCTTATTTAAACCTTCACCTCGCGCATTATTAATAACCGTAGCGCCAGTTGCTCCCGCTTCTCTTGCGGCATCAAGCACTAAGTCCGTTTTTGCATCTTCGACAAACGCCAGAATTAACTTAAACCGCATTGTCTTTCTCCTTTCTAGTTGCATCTGTGCACTCAGATTTTCGATTAAGCCACTGAGTAATTTGTGCATATCCCATTACCGAAATAATAGGAAATAAGCTGGCAAACGCGATAAGACCAAAACCATCAATCATCGGATTTCGTCCGGGAACAGTCGAAGCCAGCCCAAGTCCCAATGCTGCAACAATAGGGACGGTAACAGTGGAAGTCGTTACACCTCCAGAGTCATAAGCTAAAGGGGTTATCAGTTGTGGCGCAAAAAAGGTCTGAATTACCACCACAACGTATCCGGCAATAATGTAGTAATGAATGGGGTCCCCCACCACAATACGATAACAGCCAAGAGTAATACCTACCGCAACTCCCAGCGCCACAGCCATTCTCAAACCATTGACCGATATTGCACCGCCTGATACCTGATTTGCTTTGATAGCAACAGCTATCAACGAAGGTTCGGCAATGGTGGTGCTGAAACCAATGCTGAAAGCAAACAGATATACCCAGTAGTAATCAATCCATTGCAATTTGTCGCCAATGCTCAAACGGAATTCGGTCAGCAAATCAGGTGAGGTTAATTGCATCGCCATGGTTTTTCCTAAGGGAAATAGCGCAAACTCGAGCCCCAGCAGGAACAGCGTAAGACCAAAAATCACATAGGCGAACCCGATCAACACTCTCATTGGGTTCGCGAGTGGTTTACGTAAAACAACAAATTGAAAGCCTGCAATGATCACAGCGATCGGAAAGACATCCTGAAGAGTGGATATGAGTGTGGAATAAAAAGTGCCAAGTGAAATCATGTCATCACCATGCCGAATACCATGACAAAAATCATCGGCAATAGAGAGGCAAACGCGATAAGACCAAATCCATCAAGCATCGGATTTCTACCTTTAATAGCAGAAGCAAGGCCAATACCCAGAGCTGTGACTAAGGGGACTGTAATGGTTGAAGTGGTGACACCGCCGGAATCGTAGGCAATACCGATGATGCTTGGTGGAGCAAAAGCTGTCATCACCACAACTCCAATGTAACCTATCGCTATCATGTAATGAATCGGCCAGCCTTTAACGATGCGGATTACTCCTATCACAATGGCAATACCCACAGATAAAGCAACGGTTAGCCTAAGTCCGTTGGCGTAGTTTTCCATTTCTTGCTCAGAATGCGTAATCATCCCTCCTTCAGCAGCCACTTTGGCGGCTTCTGTTGCAATGGAGGTGAGTGCAGGCTCAGCAATCGTGGTTCCGAAACCAAGGCAGAATGCAAACGCTAACAGCCAGAATGCGCTCCCTTTGCGAGCAAACGCTTGAGCCATCGATTCCCCTATCGGAAACAGCCCCATTTCTAAACCAAATATAAAAAAAGTAAGCCCCAAAACGACAAGAACCATTCCAAATAAAACGCTTAAGAAATTAGGGAGGACATCTTGTAAAACAAACAATTGAAAAAAGGCTATAACAATCACGATTGGCATCAAGTCTCGCATGCTCGCTAACATCGCTTTAAACAGTGCTGTCAATCCTGACATACTTCCCCCATAACAATTGTTATGAATCATCATGGCAAAAGAACCCCAAAGTTGGTGTGACCTAGGTACAGGGCTGAGCAAAAAAAATATCACATGTAAAAACAGTGTATTGGAAGTTCCCACTGAATCTCGTACTCTGATAACAACAGCAGTGCTGAGAATGAGCTTGTAGATACTGCCTATACTTAGGTAGCAAAGGAGAGGCTATGAATATACTGATTACCGGCGGAACCGGTTTTATTGGGCGTGAGTTGTTAAAGCTGCTGATGACCGAACAAGTAACCGTATTAACGCGCAATACAGAAAATGCCAGGCATCAATTAAGCCATATTCAGAGTAACAATCTTAACTTCATTAACTCTTTATCTGATTTACAAGACCTCAATCACTTCGATGCCGTGATCAACTTGGCGGGTGAACCAATTGCAAATAAGCGCTGGAGCCGAAAACAAAAATTGCGTATATGTCGCAGCCGCTGGGACATTACAGAGCAGTTGGTGTCGTTGATTCATGCCAGCACTAAACCACCAGCAGTCTTGATCAGCGGCTCTGCTGTCGGTTATTACGGAGACCAACAATCTCATCCTTTTGACGAAAGTCTGCATGTTCATCATCAAAGTTTTTCCCATCAAGTGTGTGACTCATGGGAACAAATCGCTTTGAGAGCTCAATCAGACAGAACAAGAGTGTGCTTACTTAGAACTGGAGTCGTGCTTTCTCCCGCAGGAGGTGCACTACAGAAAATGCTTCCTCCATATAAGTTCGGATTAGGTGGTCCTATTGGCTCTGGACAGCAATATATCCCTTGGATACATATGACAGACATGGTGCAGGCCATTATGTTCTTGTTGAGAACGGAACATGCTCAAGGCGCATTTAACCTAAGTGCACCCCACCCTGCAACCAATGCACTTTTTAGTCAATGCTTAGCTTCTGCAATAAAACGTCCGCACTTTTTATTCACACCTAAATGGGCAATAAAATTACTCATGGGTGAAGCTTCGGAATTGTTACTCGATAGCATGCGAGCCAAGCCCAAGAAACTGACTGAGTTAGGCTTCCAGTTTCAGTTTTCCCATATCGAGCCTGCATTAAAAAACCTACTTCAATTTGCCAATTAGTTTTATTTAGGAATACTCATGACGCATTCAATATTAATCACAGGTTGCTCTTCGGGCATAGGTTATATGGCAGCTCACGCCTTACACAAACGAGGATACCAAGTAATTGCGTCTTGTAGAAAACAAAAAGATGTACAAAGACTCAACAATGAAGGATTAACCTGCATCCAACTCGATCTGTCCGATGAAGCGAGTATTCAACGAGCGGTAGAACAAGCACTTGAGCTTTCAAACCACCAGCTTTCCGCTTTATTTAACAACGGCGCCTATGGTCAACCAGGTGCATTAGAAGATTTACCGACGCAAGCATTACGCCAACAGTTAGAAACTAACCTGTTTGGTTGGCATACACTAACCACATCGCTACTGCCTCACTTTCGTCAACTGGGACGTGGGCGCATTGTGCAAAACAGCTCGATCTTAGGTTTTGCGGCAATGAAATACAGAGGTGCTTACAATACATCGAAGTTTGCTTTAGAAGGCTGGACAGATACTCTCCGTCTTGAGTTAAGACATACCAACATAAAAATTAGCATTATTGAACCGGGACCAATAGAAACTGAATTTAGAGCGAATGCATTACAAGCGTTTAAACAATGGATAAACGTAGAAGAGAGTGTTCATCACTCTGAATATGAAGCTCAGTTGGCTCGTTTAGCAAAAGATACTTCCAATAATCGTTTCGTACTTCCTCCAGAGGCCTGTTTAGAACCTTTGATCCATGCTTTAGAATCTACAACGCCGAAATTACGTTATAGAGTAACAACGCCGACTAAAATTGCAGCGATTTTAAAACGAGTGCTACCCGGTGCTATGTTGGACAAATTGCTCTACAAAGCGGCGTGAAATTAATCAATTTTTTTGTTAAAAATAGAATTGTCATTTATTCGCAACATTTACCATTGATACTGCGCAGATATTAAGCAAATTATTTGTATTGAGTAAGGTGTGTTGAGTTCATCTATGACATTAAACCAGTGTAATTGGCTTGGTATTTGTATTGCACTCATTATAATTGTGACGCTCTAATACCCTGCTATATAAACAAAAAAGCCACCCATTGGTGGCTTTTTTGTTTAGCTATTCTTGCCTTCAACCAGCACTTAGTGGCTTGAAATTCTTCATAGCGCCCCAATGTAAAGTACATACTACAGTGCTCAAAATTCAGGAGCGAAAAGGAATGTCCATGCAGTCACCATTTATCGTTGACGTTAATCAACAAAACTTTCGTCAGGTGCTCGAAAGTTCAGCATCTACTCCAATTCTATTTTACTTTTGGGCGCCGATAAGCCAAGAAAGCGCGCAGATGATTCCAGCGTTGCAGCAACTCACTCAGCAATACAATGGTGTATTTACACTAGCAATGCTGAACTGTCAGGATGAACAAGAGATTGCTGCCCAATTTGGTGTTCAGTCTTTACCGACTATCGCTCTATTTATCAATGGTCAGCCTGTTGATGGAATCGGTGGACCTCAGCCAATTGAAGCGGTGAAAGAAATGCTTAACCGCCATTTACCTAGCCAAGACGAAATGACGCTGAATCAAGCATTAGAGTTAGTGCAAGCACAGCAACACCAGCAAGCACTGCCTTTACTTCTTTCACTGCCGGAAGAACTAAAAAATAAAGGCGATGTAAAACTTGCTCTTGCTGATTGTTTTATTGAATCAGGTCAGATTGAGGCAGCAAAAGCCGAACTGGAGTTCATTCCATTGGAATATCAAGACGGCTACTACAAGAGCTTAATGGCGAAATTAGAACTGCACGATCAAGCGTCTAACAGCCCAGAAATTCAAGCATTAGAAGCAGCATTATCAGAAAACCCGCATGATGCAAAAATCGCAGTTGAACTGGCAACTCAGTATCATCAAGTTAAACGAGACGAAGAGGCTCTAGAACTATTGTGGCGATTCCTAAAATCGGACCTAAACACATTAGATGGTGAGATAAAAAAAACCTTTATGGACATACTCAGTGCCATAGGCCAAGGCAACAGCATCGCAAGCAAGTATCGCCGCCAGTTATACTCACTTCTTTACTAATCAGTGCTATAGATAGGCAGGTTAATAATACCTGCCTTTTTTCTGAACTTTACTACAAAACCCAAGCCTAAAGATTGTTCAAACTTGTTCTATACCACACACTGCATTTAGGGAGTTTCCTTCCCGTTACATAATTAACTTATTAAGGACATGTGTTATGGCTTTTGATTCACTCATTGCTATCGGTGTGTTTGTTTTTCTAGCAATTGTTTTTATTTTTTCAGCGGTTAAGACCGTACCTCAAGGCAACAACTGGACAGTAGAACGCTTTGGCCGTTACACCCATAGCCTAAAACCGGGACTCAACATCATTATTCCATTCATCGATCGAGTAGGTCGTAAAATCAATATGATGGAACGAGTGCTTGATATCCCAGCTCAGGAAGTCATTAGTAAAGACAACGCAAATGTCGTTATCGATGCGGTCTGCTTCGTGCAAGTAATCGATGCTGCTAAAGCTGCGTATGAAGTCAACGATTTGGAAAATGCGATTCGCAACCTCACATTAACTAATATGCGTACTGTGCTTGGTTCTTTGGAACTTGATGAAATGCTCAGTCAGCGAGATATGATCAACACAAAACTACTGTCGATCGTCGACCAAGCAACGAACCCTTGGGGCGTTAAAGTTACCCGTATCGAAATCAAAGACGTTCAACCACCAACAGATTTGACAGAAGCCATGAATGCGCAAATGAAGGCAGAACGGATGAAACGTGCCTCCATATTAGAAGCTGAAGGTGTTCGCCAAGCTGAAATATTAAAGGCAGAAGGTCAAAAGCAATCTGAAATTCTAAAAGCGGAAGGTGAAAAACAAGCGGCAATACTTCAAGCTGAAGCTCGTGAGCGTGCCGCAGAAGCAGAAGCGAAAGCAACTGACATGGTGTCAAAAGCCATCGCACAAGGTGATATGCAAGCCGTAAACTACTTTATTGCCCAAGGCTATACGGACGCTCTAAAATCTATTGGTCAGGCAGAGAATGGCAAAATAATTATGCTTCCTTTAGAAGCTACAGGTTTGATGGGCTCTGTTGCTGGCATTGCTGAAATGTTTAAACAAACCAACAAAAAAGAGGCTGATTCTTGATTGAATTTTTAACTCAGCTAAACCATTGGCACTGGTTAGCGTTTGGCTTATGTCTGTTAGCAGTAGAACTGATTGGAACTGCTGGATATTTCCTTTGGTTGGGAATCTCTGCGCTTATCGTAGGCGTAGTCGTGGCTTTCCTACCGATTGGTTGGCAAATGCAATGGATGTCATTCGCAAGTTTCTCATTAATCACCACTTGGTTATGGTGGAGAAGGCAACTCTCTACAGACAAACAAGATGATGCTCACAGAGAACTTAATCAGAAAGACAAGCAACTCCTTGGCAAAACGTCGGTGGTTGAACAGGATATTGAAGCTGGTCAGTTTCGCCTGATTCTGGGTGACACCACATGGACAGCGGAATGCGATGTGCCATTAAAAGCAGGAACACGAGTTAAAGTGATCCATGTGGATGGCATTGTCGTGAAAGTCGAACCAATCTAAGCCCAAAAACTCTTGTCTATAAATAGAAAATGCAAGCCTACAGCTTACCTGCTGGCTTGCATTATTTCGTTTTACAGCATTGCCCTTTCAAATCGTCGATAATCGGACATTCACTTCCCTCATCACCGGGACATTCCTGAATCCATAGTTCCAACTGCTGTTTTATAACGGCCAATTCTTTTAGCTTCTGCTCAACATTTTTTAGCTTCTGCTGTGCTTTCTCTTTCACCGCGAAACTACTTCTTTCAGGGTCATTGGCCAAGTTGAGCATCGCTTTACACTCATCAAGACTGAACCCAACTCCTTTGCATCGAGCAATCAGATTGAGATCGGCGACATGTTGCTCATGGTAATCTCGGTAGCCATTGTTTAAGCGATGTGGCGGTTTAATTAACCCTTTTTCTTCATAAAGCCTGATCGATTTAGCTGTCAGGCCTGTCTTTTTTGAGACTTCACTGATGTTCATTGTTCAATTTATACGAATTAAAGACATGGTTAAACCATGCCTCTAATTCATATAAATAGCAATTATTCCTGACGAATCAACCAAGCTAGAATATCTGACTTCTCAGCCTTGTTCGCTTTGTCATACCAATAGGCCATCATCTCAACAGGCTTACTATCGGTCTGAATCATGTTCGTGACAGAAGTTCTTTGGCTAAACGCCCAATCAGCAAATTGTGTTTGCTCTTCAGCAGTGCCTTCATTGAACCAGTATTGAACCATGTCTTTCTGCTTGGATTCACTTTCCCCAGAATCCAGTGAATGAGATTTTGATTCAACATTTGCATCTGTAGATGCAATCTGGAGGCTGTTCTCTTTGTTGTATACCGCTAACTCTTTTAAATAATCACGAGTTAAACCGTTAGATGCATTCAATACACCTTGCGCATTTTCCTCTAATTTTCCACTAACTACACTGATTCGAAATTTAGGATTTTTATCAAACTCTTCAGCTTGTGATCTTTGACTAATATTTTTTATCGGTTCGATATTTACAACACTGTCTTGGGCGTCAAAAGTTACCACTACAGGTTTTGAGTTAAATTTCTCTCGCTCACCAAGGTGCTCAACTAATTTTTCAATTCGAATAACCAATTGATTAGTACCATTAGGTAAAATAATCGTATCTTTTTTCTTGAGAGAAAAACCCACTTCTTTATCTTGAATAACTAGCGGTGCAACATCTCTATGTAACCTAACTTCGACTTGTGCGAACGCGTTACAAGAAGCCATCAGCGCACCAACTGCAAGGAAAGTCCCTAATAATTTCATTGATGATTTCCCCTAAGAAAAAACGAGCATCCTAGCCAGATGCTCGTACGTTTGATTAATTTGTTTTTGCCAATTAGAAGTAGTATTCCATACCAACTAGAACATAGTTTGCCCAATCAGCTTTGTAATCATTACCTGCGTTATTAATCTTATAGTTACGTGAATCGATGTACATATAAGCACTTGGCAAGATATAACCTAAGCGAGCAGTTACTGCTGTATCGCCAGAATCATTTTTACCATCAGCATCATCTGTCGCAGAGTAGCCAGCTTTGAATACCCACTTACCATTTAAGACATACTGAGCTGTTGCTGATAACGCGTTTTGACTAACTGTACCTGATGCAGAATCTGTTTCCATTGCTTTATAAGCAGCAGTAAGCGTTACATCACCTAGGAATAAACTACCACCCAAAATGGCATAGTTATGTGCGTAGTTAGTAACTGTAGCACCACCAGCGACATAGTCAGGGTTAGCAGCTAAGTTACCTGTATCTTGGTCGATGATATATTTAGATTGCTCATCTTCCTTAGACTGATATTCACCACGGTGGTAGTAACCTGCATGCAAGCTAAATAGGTCTTTAGAGAATGAAGCTGCAATACTACTCACCATGCGGTCTGTATCTTGTTCCATACCACTCAAGGTTGCTTGTAATCCAAAACCACCCCAGTTTGCAGAATCAAAGCGGAATGTGTTATCAGCACGGTCTTGATATGAAACACCAAGGTCATTATTCCAGTCAAATACATTGCCCAGACCTGGGTTTGAGTGTGGCCAGTCTACATAGTTGTATGCCGCTACCAATTGACGTCCAAATTTTAATTGGCCGAAACCATCAAAATCAAAACCTAGATATGTATCACGTGCACCTAGCTGACCTGATTTAGCGCCGTTATCAGCGTTACCGCCTTCAATTTGCCAAATAAAGTTTGGAGCAAAATCTTCAAACTCTACAACACCACGAAAACCAACACGAGACTCAATTACTGCACCTGCACTTTGAGTATCGCTGTCATCACCCATGATCATAAAACCAGCTGCTTGGCCGTAAAACTGAACGGCGTCGCCTGCAAGTTGTACTGCTGCGTTTGCTGAACCAGAAACAGAAGCGAAAGCAACTGCCGCACCGATAAGCGTGCGTTTAAATACTTTTTCCATGGAAAAACTCCTAAAAAATAGACATAGCTGTTTGTTTCGTCTCTCTTAAGTTGGCCGCCGAAGAGAAGACTTATATTTCGAGTTTTAATGCGATTAACTTCGCTCTAAAAACTCTGAATGCACGAGTACATTCATGCAACTAGACTAACTTTATGGAGTAAAACATCAATGAGAACTTAATTTTCGACTAAAAAAATATGAACTTGAGCAAACTTTAATCGAGTAAGTGATCGAGATCTCAATCTCAAACATACAATATGAAACAAATTAAAATTTAATTTAAAAACAAACAGTTAAATAAATTCAATTTTATATTAGTTGAATTACATCGCATATTTTCCAAGAAGATTTCATAAAGATGCAAACTGTTACATTTGAAAGACTGGGGGAAAGAGTTGCGGTTGTAACGGATATGTTTAAAGTTATTTTACGCATAAAAATAAAGCCTCAGTAATAAATTACAGAGGCTTTTTGATAGATAACTATTGTTACTTCATTAAGTCTAACAAATCTTGTTCGTTGCGAATCTCAATACCAAGCTCTTGCGCTTTTGCTAATTTCGAGCCAGCCGCTTCGCCTGCAAAAAGTATATCTGTATTCTTGGAAACACTTCCCGTCACTTTCGCACCTAAAGCCTGAAGAGCAGCTTTGGCGTCATTGCGAGAAAGTTGCGACAAAGAGCCGGTTAAAACAACCACTTTGCCTGCCAATGGTTGAGGAGCATCTTCGCTTTGAGGCTCTATATCACTCCACTCAACGCCAAGCTCAATCAATTCCTGAATCACTTTATTGTTGTTCTCTTGGGCAAAGAAGCTGTGAATATGATTCGCGACCACATTGCCAACATCAGGTACTTCGATTAACTGCTCGACAGAAGCTTGGCTAATCGCCTCCAGATTTGAGAAATATTGAGCCAAGTTCAACGCTGTTGCTTCACCAACTTCCCTGATACCCAGAGAATAGAGAAAGCGTGGTAGCGTAGTTTGCTTAGATTTTTCAAGCGCATTGACAATGTTTTGCGCCGACTTTGGCCCCATTCGTTCCAAAATGGTTAACTCACCCGCTCGCAATTTAAATAAATCAGCAGGAGTCACCACCATTTCTTTATCAACGAGTTGCTCGATAACTTTGTCACCTAACCCATCAACATCCAAAGCTTTGCGGGATACAAAGTGCTTGAGCGCTTCTTTGCGCTGCGCTTGACAGACTAATCCGCCAGTACAACGAGCAACCGCTTCACCTTCCACACGTTCAACCGCTGATTGGCATACTGGGCAAGTGACTGGAAAAATAATCTCTCGTGCCGTTTCAGGCCGTAGCTCTTGAACAACCGAGACAATTTGCGGAATCACATCTCCTGCGCGGCGAATAATAACGGTATCGCCAACTTTCACGCCTAGGCGCTCAATTTCATCGGCATTGTGTAGGGTTGCATTACTGACTGTCACCCCACCGACAAATACTGGGTCTAATTTAGCCACAGGGGTAATCGCACCAGTTCGACCGACCTGAAACTCTACATCGTTCAAAGTCGTCATTTCTTCTTGCGCAGGGAATTTGTACGCAATTGCCCAGCGTGGTGCACGAGCAACAAAACCGAGCTGTTCCTGTAGCGAAATATCATCCAGCTTGATCACAACGCCATCAATTTCATAAGGAAGTTCAGCTCGGCGCTGCAAAATATCCTGATAATAAGCTTTTACGTCATCAAGAGACTTAACTCTTCTGGTTTCTGGGCACATTGGTAGCCCCCAGCCTTTCAACTGAATAAAGCGATCGTAGTGACTCGATGAAAGATCTCCGCCTTCAATCACACCTACGCTGTATGCATAAAAAGCTAAAGGACGTTTTGCTGTAATGCGCGAGTCAAGCTGACGTAGGCTCCCTGCTGCTGCATTTCGAGGGTTAACAAATACCTTTTCACCTTTTTTCACCGCAAGCTCATTCATGCGTTCAAAACCCGCTTTCGGCATAAACACTTCTCCACGCACTTCGATGCGCTGCGGCCATGAATCACCTTGAAGTTTTAAAGGAATAGACTTTATCGTGCGCACGTTTTCGGTAATGTTTTCGCCTGTAGCACCATCACCTCGGGTTGCCGCTCTGACTAAAACGCCATTTTCGTAAAGCAGGCTAACGGCAAGGCCGTCAAGCTTAGGCTCGCAACAAAATTCGGCCAGTTTAGCAGCAGGAACGCGGTCGCCCATTCGACGATTAAATGCGTTTAATTCATCGTCATCAAATGCATTGTCCAAAGACAACATTGGGATTTCATGGGTCACAGGCTCAAACCCACTGAGTGGCATTCCACCAACTCGTTGACTTGGCGAATCCGCAGTAACTAACTCTGGGTTAGCTTCCTCTAAATCGAGTAACTCACGCATTAAACGGTCATATTCAGCATCAGGAATCGTCGGATCATCTTCAACGTAATAGCGAATCGCGTGAATATGTAGCGTTTCTCTTAGTTCTTTTAGTCTTTGCTCTACGTTTTGCATTTCTTATTCTCTCGAATCATGAAAAAAGGCTCCGACTTGGAGCCTTTTAATAATAACTGTTCACTTACTGCTGAGCAGCTTTGATCTTGAAGTCTTGGATTTGTTTTCTATACGCATCTAATCGATCTGGAGTCATCATGTTACGAGCATCGTCCAGTACGGTACCGCTGAGATCATCTGCTATTTGCTGCGCTGTCTTCAACATCAATTTGAAGTTCTGAGCTGGATCGCCAAAACAAGGTAAGGTCATAAAGAATGAAATACCCTTAGTCGTAAACTCAGCTGGATCATCGTGTTTTAGTGTTCCAGGTTGCATCATGTTCGCAACGCTAAACAACACTTTGCCCGTTCCAGACATATCCGCATGGCGATGGAAGATATCCATTTCACCGTAGAGTAGACCGTTTTGTTGCATGCTATCGAACAGCTTAGTACCCACAAAAGGTTCATTACCTGTACAATGGACATTTAGAACGATGACTTCCATTTCATCCGATTTCGGCTCTTTGTTATCCGTTGCTGAAGGCTGCTCTTCAGTTACTGAATCAGCCTGGGCCTCTTCCTTGTCTTTCTCAACCACCATTGAAGGCACGTCAAGTTCCATCTCATCTTCAACAGTATTAATAGCAGTTGTAGCATCAACGGTTGGTTCGTAATCAGAAATCAAAGGATCAGCTTCAGACGCAGTATCAGACAAACCAAAATCTGGCTCTTTACGATCCTTACGAATGATCTCGTAGTCATCTTCAGGAGCAAATGCACGCGACGGTACTGTATCTTCTTGCTCAACCTCTAATTTACCAAGTGGCTTATCACCGAACTTGGATTTCCCTTCTTTCTTACTGGTCCATAGACCATGAAATAGCAAAGCGGCTATCGCTAGCGCGCCAACAATAATGAGTACGAATCGCAATTCCTGCATCTTAAACTCTCGGCTTCTCGATTTTTGATGTCCTGAATTTCACGCTTTCGAAGAACGTCAACCAGAGGCAAAATTTCTTATATCCAGATACTCTACCAAAACTCTACCCCGATTTAGAACAACTTAATGTTATAAGTTGAGATAACAATGAGATTTTTAGCATTCTTTCATTCTGATTTTGCTTGGTTACAATAGAATGCTCATCCTTATGACACTTTAATAAGACACGGAATAAGCTATGCATTTGAAACAGCGTTCAGGCTTGGGTTATTTTTTCTACGGATTCGAACTGGCGGTATCCCCCGGCATTCGACGTTTCGTGATTCTACCACTGCTGGCCAACATATTATTAGTAGGCGGAGCCTTATATTATCTTTTCATCCACTTAGACGAATGGATTAACAGCTGGATGGGTCACATTCCTGGTTTTCTATCTTGGCTAAGTTACATTCTGTGGCCACTGCTAGTACTTACGATTCTTGCAACGTTTTCTTATTTCTTCAGCACCTTAGCTAACTTTATTGCCGCACCGTTCAACGGATTACTGGCTGAAAAAGTAGAACAGAAAATGATTGGAGAGCAAGTGAATGATGGCGGAGTGTTAGATTTCGTCAAAGACGTTCCGCGTATTATGGCTCGCGAATGGCGAAAACTGCTTTATGTATTACCTAAAGCGCTTGGGTTATTCATCCTGTTGTTAATTCCCGCCGTCGGGCAAACTATCGGTCCTTTTGCATGGTTTATCTTCACTGCGTGGATGCTTGCAATTCAATACTGCGACTACCCGTTTGATAACCATAAAATTTCGTTTCAGGACATGAGAAACAGTTTGAAACAAAAACAAAGCAAAGCTTATGGCTTCGGTATTCTGGTCGCCTTTTTGACAACGATACCTATTATTAATCTAATCGTAATGCCTGTCGCTGTTTGCGGCGCTACCGCGATGTGGGTGAACGAGTTTAAACGAGACTACAAAAGTTAATAAGGCAATGTCATAACTTAAGTTAGGTAAACTGCTGAAAGATCTCTTCTATCTATAAGATATAACGATTTAATCCTTTTACCTTTTTAAGTGAGCACATATGCTCTTTTTGTATCCGCTAACGTATCGTTATACCGATACCCAAACATGCGTAATGAAGGAATATAACAATGAGCAAAATCTACGAAGACAACTCCCTAACTATTGGTAACACACCTCTAGTTCGACTAAATAAAGTCAGCAAAGGTAAAGTATTAGCGAAAATTGAATCTCGCAACCCAAGCTTTAGCGTTAAATGCCGTATCGGTGCCAACATGATTTGGGAAGCAGAAAAACAAGGTACACTTAAGCCTGGCGTTGAATTGGTAGAACCAACAAGTGGTAACACTGGTATTGCTCTTGCGTTTGTTGCTGCTGCTCGCGGTTACAAATTAACGCTAACTATGCCTGAGTCAATGAGCTTGGAGCGTCGAAAACTACTTAAAGCACTTGGTGCTAACCTTGAGCTGACTGAAGCAGCAAAAGGCATGAAAGGCGCTATCGCTAAAGCGGAAGAAATTGTTGCAAGCAACCCAGAAAAGTATCTGCTTCTTCAACAGTTCAACAACCCAGCAAACCCTCAAATCCACGAAAAGACCACTGGTCCTGAAATTTGGGAAGCCACTGACGGCCAAGTTGATGTGTTCGTTGCTGGTGTAGGTACGGGTGGTACGCTAACAGGTACAAGCCGTTATATTAAAGGCGAAAAAGGTAAAGCAATTATCTCTGTTGCTGTTGAGCCAGCGGAATCTCCGGTCATCACTCAAGCGCTTGCGGGTGATGAAATTCAACCAGCTCCACACAAAATTCAAGGTATCGGCGCAGGTTTTATCCCAGGTAACCTAGATTTAGACCTGATTGACCGCGTTGAAACAGTCACTTCTGACGAAGCAATTGATATGGCTCGTCGCCTAATGGAAGAGGAAGGTATCCTTGCTGGTATCTCTTCAGGTGCAGCAGTTGTTGCCGCTAACCGTTTGGCTGAACTCCCTGAATTTGAAGGAAAAACAATTGTAACCGTACTGCCAAGCTCAGGTGAACGTTACCTAAGTACAGCCCTATTTGCTGGCATTTTCACGGAAAAAGAAAACCAACAGTAATATGTGGTTAAATCAATTTTTCATTTAAAAAAGCCCCTTGATGGGGCTTTTTTGTTGATCCTATTTCTACCTTTGGTAATATCACCTTGTTTTATTTTTCGCTTCAAAATAAAGAAGCAATAAAAATTCCAGTTCAATTGTAATGACCAACTCACAGGCAATACGATTGACGAATTTTAGATCAGTATCAGTTCTAACACGAAAAGCACGTTACTCTGCTAGCAGAAACGCTGTTCTAAGGTTAAGCTAAAAACTGGTTAATAAACTTACAAAAAATAAATTATTGGGGTATATCACATGTACGAGAAGAAAGTAGAAATTACTGCAGAAAACGGTCTTCACACTCGTCCTGCGGCACAATTCGTTAAAGAAGCTAAAGCTTTCGACGCGGATATCACTGTTACTTCTAACGGCAAAAGTGCTAGTGCTAAGAGCCTATTCAAGCTACAAACACTAGGTCTAGTTAAAGGCACTGTAGTAACTATCTCTGCAGAAGGTCCTCAAGCTCAAAAAGCTGTTGACCACCTAGTAGCACTAATGGACCAACTTCACTAATCAGGTCTATTCCAATTCAAAGCCATTTTGGACAACCAAAGTGGCTTTGTTGGATATTATTCAAAGAATAAGCTAAAAATATCTTTAGCGCCTGCGTCCATTTATCTCCCGTTTACAGTTGACCAATTTAAGGTAAAGCTATGATTTCAGGTATCCTAGCATCTCCAGGTATTGCTATCGGTAAAGCACTACTACTTCAAGAAGATGAAATTGTCCTAAATACAAACACCATTTCTGACGATCAAGTAGAATCTGAAGTTGCTCGTTTTTACGACGCTCGCAACAAAGCTTCTGCACAGTTAGAAGTAATCAAGCAAAAAGCGCTTGAAACGTTTGGTGAAGAAAAAGAAGCCATCTTTGAAGGCCACATCATGTTGCTTGAAGATGAAGAGCTAGAAGAAGAAATTTTAGCACTCATCAAAAACGATAAGCTGTCAGCAGATAACGCTATTTACACTGTTATCGAGGAGCAAGCTACTGCGCTTGAGTCTCTAGACGACGAATACCTAAAAGAGCGTGCAACAGATATCCGTGATATCGGTTCTCGTTTTGTTAAGAACGCACTAGGCATCAATGTAGTTTCACTCGCTAACATCAATGAGCAAGTTATCCTAGTTGCTAATGACCTAACACCTTCTGAAACTGCGCAAATCAATCTTGATTACGTGCTTGGTTTCGCATGTGATATCGGCGGTCGCACTTCTCATACTTCAATCATGGCTCGTTCTCTAGAACTTCCAGCGATTGTAGGTACCAACGATATTACTAAACAAGTTAAGAACGGTGACATGCTGGTTCTTGACGCAATTAACAACAAGATTTTTGTTAATCCAACTACAGCTGAATTAGCTGAAGCAGAAAAGGTACAGCAAGCTTTCATCGATGAAAAAGAAGAGCTAGCAAAACTTAAAGATCTTCACGCTGAGACTCTAGACGGACACCGTGTAGAAGTATGCGGCAATATCGGAACAGTTAAAGACTGTGACGGTATCCTACGCAACGGTGGCGAAGGTGTTGGTTTGTACCGTACAGAATTCCTATTTATGGATCGTACATCTCTTCCTACTGAAGAAGAGCAGTACCAAGCTTACAAAGAAGTTGCAGAAGCAATGGAAGGTCAAGCTGTCATTATCCGTACTATGGATATCGGTGGTGACAAAGATCTACCATATATGGATCTACCAAAAGAGATGAACCCATTCCTAGGCTGGCGTGCAGTACGTATCAGCTTGGATCGTCGTGAAATTCTACGTGACCAGTTACGCGGTATCCTACGTGCATCTGCACACGGCAAACTTCGTATCATGTTCCCGATGATTATCTCTGTTGAAGAGATCCGTGCTCTTAAAGAAGCCATTGAAGAATACAAAGCAGAGCTTCGCGAAGAAGGTCTAGCATTCGACGAAAACATCGAAATCGGTGTAATGGTTGAAACACCAGCAGCTGCTGCAATTGCGCACCACTTAGCGAAAGAAGTGTCATTCTTCTCTATCGGTACTAACGATTTAACTCAGTACACACTAGCAGTAGACCGTGGTAACGAGATGATTTCTCACCTATACAACCCACTATCTCCAGCAGTACTTACAGTTATCAAACAAGTTATCGATGCATCACATGCAGAAGGTAAATGGACAGGTATGTGTGGTGAGCTAGCAGGTGACGAGCGCGCAACACTTCTTCTACTTGGTATGGGTCTAGATGAGTTCTCAATGAGCGGTATTTCTATCCCTAAAGTGAAGAAAGTTGTTCGCAACTCTAACTTCGCAGAAGTAAAAGCAATGGCGGAGGAAGCACTTTCTCTACCAACTGCTGCTGAAATCGAAGCATGTGTTGAAAAATTCATCGCTGAAAAAACACAATAATCTGTGAATACCAATGATTTAGACGACTAAAAGTAGTCGTCTATTGTTTTTGATTGGTATACTATACTTCGACAGAATATTTTAAAACGTTAGGAGCATGACACAATGGGTCTGTTTGACAAACTGAAAAAGCTAGTCTCTGATGACAGCGCTGACGCTGGTGCAATTGAAATCATCGCACCACTTTCTGGTGAAATCGTAAACATCGAAGATGTGCCAGATGTCGTGTTTGCTGAGAAAATCGTTGGTGACGGTATCGCAATCAAGCCATCAGGCAACAAAATGGTTGCACCAGTAAATGGTACTATCGGTAAGATTTTCGAAACTAACCACGCATTCTCTATCGAGTCTGACGATGGTGTTGAACTATTCGTTCACTTCGGTATCGATACTGTAGAACTTAAAGGCGAAGGCTTCAAACGTATTGCTGAAGAAGGTCAATCAGTGAAAGTGGGTGACACTATCATCGAATTCGATCTAGCTCTACTAGAAGAGAAAGCAAAATCTACTTTAACGCCAGTTGTTATCTCTAACATGGACGAAATCAAAGAGCTGAACAAGCTTTCTGGTACTGTTTCTGTTGGTGAAACTGCCGTTCTTCGCGTAACTAAATAACTCGCAAGAGAAATAATTAGTTCGTTGAATCTAAAAACGCTGCCTAGTGCAGCGTTTTTTTGTATTCAGAGTTTGGTAATAACGTCCCTAAAACAATCTACAATCCCAACGCGTAACGTAATACTCGTTCTTTCGCAGTGCCTGCCTGTTCAGCCAGTTTTAATGCAGCATTGCGAGCAAACTTGAGCGGTGGAATGTCATTGCTAAACGTCTTATAAAAGAAATCCATGCCAGTCTGCATCAATAAATTATCTGGTCGTCTTTTGCGTTCGTAGCTGCGAAACGCCTCTGTTGTTAACTCTTCTAAAGTATTGGTGCAATTTAGTAATGTGGCCACATCTTTGAAACCCAAGTTAACACCCTGCCCCGCTAGCGGGTTGATGGTATGCGCTGAATCGCCCACTAATACGCAATGATTCTTTACGTAACTCTGTGCATGTCGACGCGTCAATGGGAAAGAACCTTTCTGCAGAACTTTAATGTCACCTAACTCTTGTGGGAAGTGCTTAAGTATTTCCAGTCTCAGCTGTTCATTTGTCATCATATTCAGCTGTTTTATGCGACTTGGAGAGTCATACCAGACCAAAGAAGCCTGATTGCCATTCAATGGTAAGAATGAGCGAGGGCCTGATGGGAAGAATTGTTGCCAAGTAATATCTTGTTGTGGCTTTTCAGTTTCAACATTAATCAACATACAATGTTGACGATAATCCCAAGCCGTTACGCCAATATTGGCGCTAGCTCGTACTTGCGAATTGGCACCATCCGCACCAATCACCCAATTGCAAACCAACTGCTCTCCAGAATCCAGCTCTATGGAATGTCTGTCGCCAAACTGAATATGAGATAACTTATCCGGACAAAACAGGGTTATGTTCGAATACGCTTCTATACAGCTCCATAAGCCCAACTGAATAACTCGGTTTTCAACCATGTAGCCTAGCTGTTCTAAGCCTAGTGATTGAGCTGAGAAACGAGTTCGACATTCAGGATGTTCCCAAGTTTCTAGACGGCGGTAAGGACATACACGCATGGCCTCAATACTTTCCCACGCTCCCAGTGAATCCAGTAAATCAACCGAAGTCTGCGAGATAGCTGAAATACGAACGTCCATCGTTTGAGAAGGCTCAAACGCATGCGGCTTTGCGCCTTCTACAACCGCGACTTTCCGGCCCTGTTTCGCAAAGCCAATCGCAGCTGCGGCCCCCACCATGCCACCACCAATCACAACAATGTCAAAATCGTTCATCTTTCCAACTATTATCTCAATTCGTTAACGTGGCTTATTGTACGGAACAGCACTTTTTTTGCGAACGTTTTTGTCACAAAACCTTAGAGTTAACAGGGTAAAAAGCCTGATGTAGCAAAGGATTTAAGAGATTTCATCCAATCACTAGTCAGTGACTTTTTAAAGCAGTACAATACGCGGCTTACCGCCGAGATGGCGGCTATAATTTGAGCTGAGACCTGTTTACCTTTGAATACACAAAGGGTTCACAATCTCTAAAACGTTCAAGATTTATTTAAGAATTAACACGAGCGAAAGTGAAAATGAGTAAGAAACTGCTAATTAAAACCTGGGGTTGCCAGATGAACGAATACGATTCATCTAAAATGGCCGACCTGCTTAACGCTGCCAACGGCTATGAGCTGACTGAGGATCCAGAAGAAGCAGACGTACTTTTACTTAATACCTGTTCGATTCGTGAAAAAGCACAAGAGAAGGTTTTCCACCAACTTGGTCGCTGGAAAACGTTGAAAGACAAAAAAGAAGGCGTTGTAATCGGTGTCGGTGGCTGTGTGGCAACTCAAGAAGGTGACCACATTCGTGATCGTGCACCTTTTGTTGATGTTATTTTTGGCCCACAAACGCTACATCGTTTGCCAGAGATGATTAAACAGTCTCGTACTGACAAAGCTCCTGTTATGGATATTTCTTTCCCAGAGATCGAAAAATTCGACCGTCTTCCAGAGCCTCGTGCTGAAGGTCCAACAGCTTTCGTGTCAATCATGGAAGGCTGCTCAAAATACTGCACTTACTGCGTTGTTCCTTATACTCGCGGTGAAGAAGTTAGTCGCCCAATGGATGACGTGCTATTTGAAATTGCACAGCTTGCAGAGCAAGGCGTTCGTGAAGTAAACCTGCTAGGTCAGAACGTAAATGCATACCGCGGTCCAATGCACGACGGTACTATATGTTCATTCGCTGAACTACTGCGTCTAGTCGCTACCATTGATGGTATTGATCGTATTCGTTTTACAACAAGCCACCCACTTGAGTTTACCGACGACATCATTGCTGTGTACGAAGATACTCCAGAGCTAGTGAGCTTCCTTCATCTTCCAGTGCAAAGCGGTAGTGACCGAATTCTAACGATGATGAAACGTCCGCACACAGCAATCGAGTATAAGTCTATTATCCGTAAACTACGTAAAGCACGTCCTGATATTCAGATCAGTTCTGACTTCATTGTTGCTTTCCCTGGCGAAACAGATAAAGATTTCCAAGACACCATGAAACTGATTCGCGAAGTTGATTTTGATATGAGCTTTAGCTTCATTTTCTCTCCTCGTCCGGGTACGCCAGCAGCAGATTACCCATGTGAACTGACTGAGCAAGAGAAAAAAGATCGCTTATATGAGCTACAACAGCAGATCAACTCGCAAGCAATGCGCTATTCTCGTTTAATGATGGATACAGAGCAGCGCATTCTGGTCGAAGGTACTTCTAAGAAGAATCTGATGGAACTTCGTGGTCGAACAGAAAACAACCGCGTTGTAAACTTTGAAGGTTCACCAGATTTAATCGGCCAATTCGTTGACGTGAAAATCGTTGATGTATTCCCGAACTCACTTCGTGGTGAGCTGATTCGTACAGAAAAAGAAATGAACCTTCGCGTTGTCACTTCTCCATCAGAAATGATGGCAAAAACAAAACGTGAAGATGAGCTAGGAGTAGCGACGTTTACTCCATAAGCTTTAACAGTCATAAGGTGTCCGGTCGAAATCGGACACCTTGATATGACCATACTGAGAGGCTAATTTGAGCAATAAAATTGTTACCTTAGAGATCAATCTCGAACCTTCTGACAACCGCCGACTTGCCAGTTTATGCGGTCCTTTCGATGACAATATCAAGCATTTAGAACGTCGTTTGGGCGTTGAAATTAATCATCGCAGCCAGTTCTTTACCATTGTGGGTAAACCTCATACGACGGCGGCAGCACTTGATATCATCAAATCCCTTTATGTTGATACCGCGCCAATTCGAGGTGAAATTCCAGACATTGAACCGGAACAAATTCATCTCGCAATAAAAGAATCGGGCGTGTTAGAGCAAAACACGGACGTCGCTGAAGAGTTTACTCACGGCAAAGAAGTGTTTGTGAAAACCAAGAAAGGCGTTATTAAACCTCGCACACCAAACCAAGCGCAGTACTTGATGAACATGGCCACTCATGACATCACATTTGGTATTGGTCCGGCAGGTACTGGTAAGACTTACCTTGCGGTAGCAGCGGCCGTTGATGCGTTAGAGCGTCAAGAAATTCGTCGAATTCTTCTGACTCGTCCAGCTGTTGAAGCAGGTGAAAAACTCGGTTTTCTTCCGGGTGATTTGAGCCAAAAGGTCGACCCTTATTTGCGGCCTCTTTACGATGCGTTGTTTGAAATGCTTGGCTTTGAGCGAGTAGAAAAGCTCATCGAACGTAACGTTATTGAAGTAGCACCGCTTGCATACATGCGTGGTCGTACTCTCAATGATGCATTTATCATTCTTGATGAAAGCCAAAACACGACGGTTGAACAGATGAAGATGTTCCTGACTCGTATCGGTTTCAACTCTCGCGCCGTTATTACAGGTGACGTTACCCAGATCGACTTACCTCGCGGAGCAAAATCTGGTCTTCGTCATGCGGTAGAAGTATTAAATGAAGTGGAAGAAATTAGCTTTAACTTCTTTATTGCTGACGACGTAGTTCGCCACCCTGTCGTTGCTCGTATTGTTAACGCCTATGAGAAGTGGGAAGCACAAGATCAGAAAGAGCGTAAAGAGTACGAAAAACGTCGTAGAGAAGAGCGTGAATCTAAACTGCTTGAACTACAGAAAGAAGAACTTAGTTCATCGATAAAAGAGTCTGACCAATAATGAGTATTGAACTCGATTTGCAATTAGCCGTTGAAGACGAAAAAGGCCTACCCAGTGAAGCGAACTTTGCCACTTGGTTAGAAACGGCTATCACTCCATTTCAAGATCAAGCTGAAGTGACCATTCGCATCGTCGATAGCGAAGAGAGCCACCAGCTCAATATGGATTATCGTGGTAAAGATAAACCGACTAATGTTCTATCTTTCCCCTTCGAAGCGCCACCAGGCATGGAGCTGGATCTGCTGGGTGATTTGGTCATATGTCGCCAAGTGGTTGAACAAGAAGCCAGTGAGCAGAACAAACCACTGTTAGCACATTGGGCGCATATGGTTGTACATGGAAGCCTGCATCTGTTAGGTTATGACCATATCGAGGATGACGAAGCCGAAGAGATGGAGTCCCTCGAAACAGAATTGATGCAAAAATTGGGTTTTGAAGATCCCTATTTATCAGAAAAAGTGTAAATATAAGGTCACATTGGCCTTATATTTATTTGTGAGCTACCACACTTTGGTAGCGTTAATAATTTGAGAAATAATGAACGAAGACAATTCGCCCCCTTCCAACGAAGGTAAAAAAGAAAAGTCTGAAGGTCCGAGTAGAAAGTCCTTCTTTGAACGCCTAGGTCAAATGTTTCAAGGAGAGCCGAAAGATCGCCAAGAATTGGTTGATGTCATTCGAGACTCTGAAGTAAATGACTTAATTGACCACGATACCCGCGACATGCTCGAAGGTGTTATGGAAATTTCAGAGATGCGAGTCAGAGATATCATGATCCCTCGCTCTCAAATGGTCACAATTTCACGTACCGACGATCTCGATACGTTGATTGCACTGATCACCGATGCACAGCACTCTCGCTACCCGGTGATCAGTGAAGATAAAGACCATGTTGAAGGTATTCTGTTAGCGAAGGACTTACTCAAGTATTTAGGTTCCAATAGTACTCCCTTCGATATCGAAGAAGTGATACGCCCAGCAGTCGTCGTGCCTGAAAGTAAACGGGTAGATCGTCTACTAAAAGAGTTCCGCGAGGAACGCTATCACATGGCGATTGTTGTTGATGAATTCGGCGGTGTTTCTGGTCTTGTCACAATAGAAGACATTCTTGAAGAAATTGTCGGCGAAATCGAAGACGAGACAGATGATGAAGAACAGCTGGAAATTCGTAAGCTAAGCAAACACACTTACGCCGTTAAAGCTCTGACGACAATTGATGATTTCAACGATACGTTCAAAACACAATTCAGTGATGACGAAGTAGATACGGTCGGCGGCATGGTGATGACGGCATTTGGTCATTTACCGACTCGTGGCGAAGTGGTTGAAATTGGCAATTACAGCTTTAAAGTTACCGCAGCTGATAGCCGTCGGGTTATCCAGCTTCAGGTTACCATTCCAGGTATGGAATCGATGCCTGAAATTACTGAAGAATAATTCTTTTGTCTCTTACCAACTAAGAGTCTATTAAAAGTAGCAGATGAATAATAACTTTACTCATCGCCTGATGCGGCCGCTTGCGGCCGCTTTTGTTGGCGCTCTCACTACCCTATCGTTCGCTCCATATCAAATTTGGCCGCTCGCCTTTATTAGTCCGGCTCTGCTGTTACTTCTTTTACATAAACAGTCTGCAAGACAAGGCGCATGGATAGGTTACTTGTGGGGAATTGGACAATTTGCCACAGGCATTCGCTGGGTTCATGTCAGCATTGATACCTTTGGTGGCATGCCTAAAATCGCCAGCGTCTTTTTGATGGTGCTATTGGTTGCTTATCTGGCAATCTATTCGGCTTTGTTCGGCTGGACACTGAATCGCTACTTCCAAACAAATAGTCGAACTCGAGTACTGCTTGCCGCACCGATTCTTTGGCTCATATTTGACTGGTTACGTGGCTGGGTTATGACGGGTTTTCCTTGGCTCTGGTTAGGCTATAGTCAAATCGACAGCCCACTGGCTAACTTTGCTCCGCTTGGTGGCGTAGAGCTTCTGACTTTACTTGTTTTGGTGTGCGCGAGTAGTTTGGCATATTCGTTTCTCAATAAGTCTTGGTCTTTGTTGGTAATTCCTGCCGTTATCTTTGCTACCGGATATGGTTTGCGTTCTGCGCATTGGGTCACACCGCAAGCCGATCGTTCAACTAAGGTTGCCTTAATTCAAGGTAATATTGAACAAGCACTGAAATGGGTACCTTCTCATCGCTGGCCGACCATAATGAAATATACAGATCTTAGCCGAGAGAATTGGGATGCTGACATTATCATCTGGCCAGAAGCCGCCGTACCCGCTTTTGAATACGAACTGCCTTCTTATTTGAAAAGTCTTGATGAACTTGCACGTGCCAATAACAGCGGCATTATCCTTGGCATTCTCAATCAAGATGAAAACAAAGCCTTCTATAACAGCGTGTTGGCTCTCGGTGGAAGCGGTGACTCAGCATATCAATATGAGACAGCGAGACGCTATAACAAGCACCACCTGCTTCCGTTTGGTGAGTTTGTGCCATTTGAAGAGATTCTAAGACCAATTGCGCCTTTCTTTAACTTACCTATGTCTTCTTTTAGTCGAGGCAGTTACATTCAGCCAAACATTGACGTTAACGGTCATAAGTTCGCTTCCGCATTATGCTATGAAATTATTTTTAACGAGCAAGTGCGAGAAAATGTCAATGAAGATACCGACTTCATCCTGACGCTGTCTAACGATGCTTGGTTTGGTAAATCCATTGGTCCGCTTCAACATATGGAAATAGCTCGAATGAGAGCGTTGGAAATGGGCAAGCCTGTCGTTCGTTCCACCAACAATGGTGTAACCGCAGTAACGGACTACCGAGGCAACATCATTAAGCAGATCCCTCAGTTTGAAACGGGTGTACTTAAAGCAGAAGTTATCCCAACTCGTGGACAAACACCTTACCATCAGTTGGGTAGTTGGCCGCTGTACTTGTGGGTGTTGTTCGGACTAACCTTAGGTTTGATTCTCCAGCGGAAGAACCGTCATTAATTAAATGTCAAAAGAGCCCACTGGGCTCTTTGTTCTATGACTTCAAGACGCAAGGTTCGCTATGGTTTAAGTGGTAAGCGTCCAAACACTTTATTACCACAACGAATGCACGGAACGATCTCTGAAGGGTGGTTATATTGCACCTTGTGACCGCAACTTTCACACACCAACACACCAAGCCCTATCATCTCCCCTGCATGATACAAACCTTGGTGATCCAAATCTTGGAATAGTTCCACCCATTCCACTTTGGTTCTATCGGTGATATCAAGCAACCCTTGCCAGATGGAGTCTGTAATCATCAGGTAAAATGGGCCACTTTTACTCTCTTCATAACTTTCAGAAAACTCCTTTAAATCTGACTTAACATATTCAGAAATAAGGGATAATTCATCTTTAGTTAAATCATTAGCCGCACTGACAATTTTGCCAGAAGTTTCGACAATATGGCTGACTTCCTCACGGCTATGCTTGAGAGTTTCAACGACATCTTTCAGTAATGCTTCATAACCAGATTTTTGTTTTGGCATAAGACCTCTCTTTCAAATCGGATTGGCTATTGTTGTGCTGTGCTCCTTTATGTATTCTATGTCGATCTATAAGAGTCTGTTCAAACTGAACTCACAAATTCCAAGAGAACCGGATATCATCGATGCAAGAGCAATACAACCCGCAAGATATTGAACAAAAAGTTCAACAGCACTGGGATAACAACAAGACTTTCGTTGTAAGTGAAGACCCAAACAAAGAAAAATTCTACTGTCTGTCTATGTTTCCATACCCTAGTGGTCGACTGCACATGGGTCATGTTCGTAACTACACTATCGGTGATGTTGTTTCTCGCTTCCAACGTTTACAAGGCAAGAACGTTATGCAACCAATCGGTTGGGATGCGTTCGGTCTACCAGCAGAAAATGCTGCAGTAAAAAACAAAACAGCACCTGCACCTTGGACATACGAAAACATCGAGTACATGAAAAACCAGCTTAAACTGCTGGGTTTTGGCTATGACTGGAATCGCGAATTCGCAACTTGTCGTCCTGAGTACTACCGTTGGGAACAAGAGTTTTTCACTAAGCTTTACGAAAAAGGCTTAGTTTACAAAAAAACATCTTCAGTAAACTGGTGTCCAAACGACCAAACTGTACTGGCTAACGAGCAGGTTGAAGACGGCTGTTGCTGGCGTTGTGATACTCCAGTTGAACAAAAAGAAATTCCACAGTGGTTTATTAAAATCACTGCATACGCACAAGAGCTACTAGACGATCTAGACAAGCTTGAAGGCTGGCCAGAAATGGTTAAAACCATGCAGCGCAACTGGATCGGTCGTTCTGAAGGTGTTGAGCTTAAGTTTGAAGTAAAAGATGAAGCTCAAGATCTCGAAGTGTACACCACTCGTCCAGACACCCTGATGGGCGTAACCTATGTAGCTATTGCTGCAGGTCATCCTCTAGCAACTAAAGCAGCAGCAAGCAACCCAGCGTTAGCGACTTTCATTGATGAGTGTAGAAACACCAAAGTTGCAGAAGCAGAACTTGCGACAATGGAGAAGAAAGGTATGGCAACTGGCCTTACTGCGATTCATCCATTGAACGGTCGTGAAGTACCAATTTACGTAGCAAACTTTGTATTGATGGATTACGGCACAGGCGCTGTAATGGCAGTACCAGCACACGACCAACGTGACTACGAATTTGCGACTAAATACGGTCTAGATATTGTTCCTGTAATCAAACCTGTTGATGGTAGCGAGCTAGACATTTCTGAAGCGGCATACACAGAAAAAGGTGTATTGTTCGATTCAGGTGAATTTGACGGCCTTGAGTTCCAAGAAGCATTTAACGCTATTGCTGCGAAACTTGAAGCTGAAGGTAAAGGCGTTAAAACCGTAAACTTCCGTCTACGTGACTGGGGTGTATCTCGTCAACGTTACTGGGGAGCTCCAATCCCAATGGTAACGACTGAAGATGGTCAAGTTCATCCTGTTCCAGCAGATCAACTACCAGTGATTCTGCCTGAAGACGTGACTATGGATGGCGTAACCAGTCCAATTAAAGCAGACAAAGAGTGGGCAAAAACCACTTTCAACGGCGAACCAGCACTACGTGAAACCGATACATTCGATACATTCATGGAGTCTTCTTGGTACTACGCTCGTTACTGTTCACCACAAGCAGATGACATTCTAGACCCAGAAAAAGCGAACTACTGGCTACCAGTAGACCAATACATCGGTGGTATTGAACACGCGTGTATGCACCTGTTGTACTCTCGATTCTTCCACAAGTTGTTACGTGATGCGGGTTATGTCACGTCTGATGAACCATTCAAACAGCTACTTTGCCAAGGCATGGTGCTGGCTGATGCTTTCTACCTGACAAATGAGAAAGGTACAAAAGAGTGGATCTCACCAACGGAAGTTAAGGTTGAACGTGACGGTAAAGGTAACATTACTTCCTCAGTAGATAACCAAGGTCGCAGCGTTGAACACTCAGGCATGATTAAAATGTCTAAGTCGAAAAACAACGGTATTGACCCACAAGAGATGGTTGATAAATACGGCGCAGATACAGTACGTCTGTTCATGATGTTTGCTTCTCCAGCAGACATGACTCTTGAATGGCAAGAATCTGGCGTTGAAGGCGCTAACCGCTTCCTAAAACGTGTTTGGAAACTGGCTCGCGAGCACTCATCGAAAGGTGCAACTGTAGCTGTTAATGCCAGCACACTAAGTGCAGACCAAAAAGCACTTCGTCGTGATGTTCACAAAACAATTGCAAAAGTAACGGACGATATCGCTCGTCGCCAAACGTTCAACACGGCAATTGCAGCAATCATGGAATTGATGAACAAGCTGACTAAAGCACCACAAGAATCAGAACAAGATCGTGCAATTTTGGACGAAGCAGTAAAAGCGATTACGCTGATGCTTTACCCTATCGCACCGCATATCTGTTTTGAAATGTGGACCGCTCTTGGCGAGTCAGAGATTGATAGTGCATCATGGCCAACATTCGATGAAGCAGCGTTAGTGGAAGATGAAAAACTGATCGTTGTCCAAGTAAACGGCAAACTGCGCGGTAAACTAACCGTAGCCGCTGATGCGACTAAAGAACAGGTTGAAGAGCTTGGCCTAAATGACGAAAACGTAGTGAAATTTACTGAAGGTTTAACCGTACGTAAAGTTATCTACGTTCCTGGTAAGCTGCTGAATATCGTAGCGAACTAATTCGTACTTATGTTGTCTGTAAACAGGGCTTTGTGCCCTGTTTACTTATGTTAGAACATAATCCTTTGTGTTCTAACATAAGTAATCTAACGAGAATAATAATCCCATGCGTTTTACATGTTCATCTTTATTGAAATTGTCACTGGTTTTCCTCTCTGCGACCTTACTGAGTGCGTGCGGTTTTCACTTGCGCGGTGATTACGATGTTCCAGATGAACTAAGCAAACTTTCGATTACCAGTTACGACCAATACAGTAGTTTTACTCGCATAGTCACTCGTCAGTTACGTATGAACGAAATTGAAATCGTTCAGCCAGCTGATGATGTACCTAACGTGCATTTGATCAACGAAGGGATAGGCGAACGTACACTATCGCTCTATCAAACCACACGTGCAGCGGAAAAAGAGCTGACCTTTAGAGCATCATATCGAGTGACGGTACCAGAGATTGGTACAAAGACATTTTCAACCAGTGTAACTCGTAGTTACTTAGATAACCCTCTTACGGCTTTAGCGAAGTCTGTTGAGCGCGACATGATTGAAGACGAAATGCGTAAACTGGCAGCGACACAAATCGTTCGCCAAATGGGTCGACTAAAAGCGTCGATTCAGGCTGGCACTATGGATGAAATTTCAGATACTGAAGAGTCAGCTAAAGCAGCTGTGACAAACGAATCGTATCTCATTGACACTATCGAAACTCACCAAGAGCCATCGGCTCAAACAACCACTGAGTAATTGAAACAATGAGAGTTTACGCCGATAAACTTGCCGACTCATTACAAAGATCGTTATTGCCCGTATATCTTATCTTTGGTGGCGAACCACTGCTGACTCAAGAATCGGTCAAAGCGATAGAAAGCAAAGCTCAAAATGAAGGCTTTGAAGAAAAGCATCATTTTACGGTCGATAACAATCTGGATTGGACACAAGTTTATGACTGCTGCCAATCCTTAAGCCTATTCAGTAGCCGACAAATTATCGTATTGGAGATTGCCGAATCGGGGCTTAATGCCGCCTTGTCTAAATCTCTAGCGACTGTTGCTGATTATCTCAATCCAGATATTGTTTTGATTATCATGGGTAATAAGCTGACCAAAGCTCAAGAGAACACTGCTTGGTTTAAAGCGCTGATGGCAAACGGTTGTCTGGTTACCTGCTTAACACCAGAATTATCTCGCTTACCGCAGTTCGTTATGGCTCGTTGCCGCACATTGGGTTTAACCCCAGATGCCGAAGCGGTTCAGATGCTGGCGCAATGGCATGAAGGCAATTTATTTGCGTTGATGCAAAGCTTACAAAAACTTGCACTCAATTACCCTGATGGCCAGTTAACCCTTGTTCGCCTTCAGGAGTCACTTGATCGACATAACCATTTCACGCCATTTCATTGGATGGATGCGTTGCTTGAAGGTAAAGCCAACCGTGCACAAAGAATTCTGCGTCAGCTTGAAGCGGAAGCGATTGAACCAATCATTTTGATGCGAACCTTGCAAAAGGAACTGCTTCTTTTATTGCAAATGAAACAGCAACTCAACGCGATGGGCATGGGCGCTGTTTTTGACAAACACCGCGTCTGGCAGAATAAGCGCCCCTTGTATTCAGCTGCTCTTCAAAGATTGTCATTCAGCAAGTTGCAACACCTAATTAGGTTACTTGCTCAAATTGAAGTCTTGGCTAAAACTCAATACGAGCAGCCATGCTGGCCACTTCTTCATCAAATAAGCGTAGAGTTCGCCGCTCCTCAGGCAAACATCCCTTTGCCAGTTTAAACAGTGTTATACTGCGCGCCTAAACAGTAAAAATAGTACCAATAGACCATTTCAGAGGAATACCCCTTGCAACGCGAAGAATTAAATACCTTTCTTGCAGATAAAGTTGACGACATGAAAGCCGTTGACATCATCACCTTAGACGTACAAGGTAAATCAAGTGTGACCGATTACATGATCATTTGCACTGGCACTTCAAAACGTCACGTTTCATCAATTGCTGATCACGTCGCAAGTGAAGCGAAGAAAATCGGTTTCGATCCGCTCGGTATGGACGGTGAAAACGAAGGTGAATGGGTTGTTGTCGATATGGGGACAACCATGGTGCACGTCATGCAGGAGGAACAGCGTGAAATGTACCAACTAGAAAAACTTTGGAGCTAATGGTGAAAATTCAGCTTATTGCCGTTGGTACTAAAATGCCTAAATGGGTTGAAGAAGGCTTTCAAGAATATCGCCGTCGCTTCCCTCACGACATGCCACTTGAGTTAGTTGAAATCCCAGCAGGCAAACGCGGTAAAAACGCTGATATTGCAAGAATACTGCAAAAAGAAGGCGAAGCGATGTTGGCTGCCGTGCCAAAAGGCAACAGAATTGTTACCCTCGATATTCCAGGTAAACGCTGGGATACAGAACAGCTAGCAGGTCAACTTGAAAGTTGGAAGCTAGATGCACGAGACGTATCCATTTTGATTGGCGGCCCTGAAGGGTTATCACCAGCTTGTAAAGCGGCAGCTGAACAAAGCTGGTCTTTATCACCTTTAACTTTGCCGCATCCGTTAGTTCGCGTCGTCATGGCCGAAAGCTTGTATCGGGCGTGGAGTATCACTGCCAACCATCCATATCACCGAGAATAGGCATCGATGTTACGTAAGAGTAACCCTTTTCGAGATTACATTGCTGAAGCACGGCTTTTCAAAAGCCGTGCTGTGGTCTCATTTGTTGGCATAGTGTTCATGATGGGTATTCTCATCGCGAACCTTTACAACATTCAGGTCAACCAATACCAAGACTATAAAACTCGTTCTAACGATAACCGTATTAAAGTTGTTCCTATCGCGCCAAATCGAGGCTTAATCTACGACAGAAACGGGCGCCTATTGGCAGAAAACCGTCCGGTGTTTAACTTGGAGATCACTCCAGAGCAAGTGAAAGATATCGATGGCACCATCGCTCGCTTGCAAGAATTCCTCGAAATAACGCCGGAAAAAATAGCGACCTTTGAGAAAGAGCGTCGTCACTCTCGTCGTTTTAACTCTGTACCATTACTGACTCAGTTGACAGAAACTGAGGTTGCAAAATTCTCTGTACAACAACATAAATTTCCCGGGGTTACCGTTACTGCAAGTTTGAAACGCTACTACCCTTACGGCGAAGTACTGACTCACGTTATCGGCTATGTATCGCGCATCAATGATAAAGACATCGAGCGCCTTGAAAGAGACGAACAAGTTGCTAACTACCAAGCAACTCGCGATATCGGCAAACTGGGTATTGAACGCTATTACGAAAGCACACTGCACGGCACCGCTGGCTATCAAGAAGTTGAAGTTAACAGTCGTGGCCGTATAATCCGCACGCTCAAATATGTTCCGCCAATTCCCGGCAAAGATATTGTTCTAAACCTAGATATCGACTTACAACTTTACGTGCACAAACTCCTGGATGGAAGACGCGGAGCGGCTGTTGTTCTCGATCCTAAAGACAATGGAATTCTGGCGATGGTCTCAAGCCCTAGCTACGACCCTAATGCCTTTGTCCATGGTATCTCCGGTAAAGAATACAGTAGCCTGTTGAACGATAAGAACCGTCCACTGGTTAACCGAACAACTCTAGGTATTTATCCTCCGGGTTCGACCGTTAAACCTTTTATTGCCGTTTCTGCCCTGAAAGAAGGCGTGGTTACAGCGAATACCACCCGAAATGACCCCGGTTATTGGAAGATTCCAAACTCAACCACACGCCCATTCCGTGACTGGTTACGCTGGGGACATGGAAGAGTCGATATCATCAAAGCACTTGAAGAGTCGGTCGATACCTTCTTTTATCAAATCGCTTACGATTTGGGCATCGACCGCTTGTCTGACTGGATGATGCGCTTCGGTTTTGGTGATTACACTGGTATCGATATTTACGAAGAAAGTAAAGCGAACATGCCGACCAGAGAATGGAAAATGTCCCGTCACCGTACGCCATGGTATCAAGGGGATACAATCCCCGTTGGTATTGGCCAAGGTTACTGGACCGCAACACCAATGCAAATCGCCAAGGCGACCTCGGTATTGGTTCACCGCGGTGAAGTTTGGGCTCCGCATTTATTGCGTTCAACCATCAATAACGGTGAAGAATTTACTCGTCAGAAAGAAGCAGAATATGTCAGCTACCCGCCAATTACTGGCGTGCCAAAGAAATACTGGGATATGGCAATGGAAGGTATGTATCTGGTTAACCACGGTAAGAAAGGGACAGCAAGACGAGCTTTCCAGAATCTGAAATACAAAAGTGCCGGTAAATCAGGTACTGCTCAGGTATTCGGCTTAGCGGAAGGACAAGAATATAACGCTGACGAATTAGCAGAACATTTACGCGACCACGCACTGTTTACCGGTTTCGCTCCAGTTGATGATCCCCAAGCAATTGTTACCATCGTTTTAGAAAACGCCGGTGGTGGTTCAACCAATGGTGCACCTGTCGTTAGACGCATATTCGATCACATCATACTGGGTGCTCAAGAGGACGAATAATAATGAAACTGGATCCTTCAACCGGACAAAGTCGGGCTCTATTTGAAAGGCTTCACATTGACCTACCTTTGTTGATTGGTATTTTGGCGGTTTTTGGCTTTGCGCTCATGGTTATGTACAGTGCCAGTGGACAGAGTATGGCGATGATGGATCGTCAGGCAATGCGCATGATATTGGCACTTACCGTCATGATTGGCTTAGCCCAGATATCGCCACGAACGTATGAAAGCCTAGCCCCCCTGCTCTATTTTGCGGGCGTTATTTTACTTTTAGGCGTGCTCTTTTTCGGAGAATCCTCCAAAGGCGCACAGCGCTGGTTAAACTTGGGGTTTGTACGTTTCCAACCATCGGAATTGCTCAAACTAGCGGTACCATTAATGGTTGCACGCTATGTGGGTAAGCGACCTCTACCTTCTAATTTTCGAACACTTGTTGCTTCCATTGTGATGGTATTAGTCCCCACTATTTTAATTGCCAAGCAACCAGACTTAGGCACATCAATATTGATTGCAGCATCAGGTATCTTCGTTATCTTTCTTGCTGGTATCAGTTGGAAAATCATCATCGCAGCGGCAGTTGGCGTAGGCGCTTTCATCCCTGTATTGTGGTTTTTCTTGATGCGGGAGTATCAAAAAGTCCGCGTACGAACACTGTTCAACCCTGAATCTGACCCCCTTGGCGCGGGTTATCATATTATCCAAAGTAAAATTGCTATCGGTTCTGGTGGTATTTCAGGCAAAGGTTGGCTGCACGGCACCCAATCTCAACTAGAATTCTTACCAGAGCGACATACTGACTTTATCTTTGCAGTTATCGCCGAAGAATGGGGCATGATTGGCATCTTAGGACTTCTCTCTGTATATCTGTTTATTATCGGACGAGGTCTCTATTTGGCGAGCAATGCTCAAACTGCCTTTGGCCGCATGATGGCAGGCAGTGTTGTTCTCAGCTTCTTTGTTTACGTGTTTGTGAACATTGGCATGGTAAGTGGCATTTTGCCTGTTGTAGGTGTTCCACTACCTTTGGTTAGCTATGGCGGTACTTCTATGGTTACCCTGATGGCTGGCTTCGGTATCCTAATGTCGATTCACACTCACAGAAAGGCATTTTCAAAGGCGACTTAATGAAACTAAACGCGTTTTTTTCGCTCCTAGTGTTAATGATTCTCGCTGGTTGTTCGAGCTCCGGCGGCCGCTACGATATTAAAGATGATGTGGCACCCAATGCCCCAATTTCAGTCGAACATATTGAGGATGCTCATCCTCAATATGAACCCTATAGCCGAGGTGGTAATAAGGACTACACATTACGTGGTCAAAAATACCAGATAGTTAAAAATACCGAGGGCTTTAAAGAACAAGGGCAAGCATCTTGGTATGGTAAAAAATTCCATGGACACCTTACGTCTAATGGCGAGATTTATGATATGTACTCAATGAGTGCAGCACACAAAACATTGCCAATACCAAGCTACGTAAAAGTGACTAACCTCGATAACAACAAGACAACGATAGTCCGAGTCAACGACCGTGGACCATTCCATTCCGGTCGCATCATTGACTTAAGTTATGCGGCGGCTTACAAGTTAGACGTCATTAAAACCGGCACCGCAAACGTTGCAATTGAAGTTATTAAAGTGGATAAACCACTGACAAACCTAGTTAAAAAGTCAGATCCAAGATATATAATTCAAGTCGCTTCTTCACAAAATGAAGAAAGAGTTCGAACTTTATCGCAAAATTTGGGACAAAGCTTATCGGTGCAAAGTTTTATCGATAGTGAAAACGGTAGCCATAGAGCTGTTTTAGGCCCTTTTACTGACTATACGCTGACTCAAGAAACATTAGAGCGTGTAAAGTCCCTAGGTTACGACACCGCATTTATTAAAAAGTACCAAGTTGCACAGTAATGATTGAAGAGCCAAGGCATATCGGCTCTGGTTTGAATAGTCGTTTCTGTTAAGATATACACAACCAACTAGATAACACGCATTTACCATGAAAAAATTGATTCTAAATTCTGTTCTGGCGTCGTCCACTGCGCTTTCTACTCTTATCTCATTCACTGCCGCAGCTGCACCTATTGTTATGCCAGACGCACCACAGATCGCCGCTAAAGGTTACGTTCTGATGGATTTTCATTCAGGTAAGATTCTGGCTGAAAAAGAGATGGACACAAAACTGTCTCCTGCAAGTTTGACCAAAATGATGACAAGCTACGTTATCGGACAAGAACTTGCGCGTGGAAACATTTCTCCTAATGACGATGTCGTGATTAGTAAAAACGCGTGGGCAAAAAACTTCCCTGACTCATCTAAGATGTTTATCGAAGTCGGCACCACTGTAAAAGTGAGTGACCTGAACCGAGGTATTATCATTCAATCTGGTAACGACGCTTGTGTTGCGATGGCTGAGCACATTGCGGGTTCAGAAGATGCTTTCGTAGACTTAATGAATGCTTGGGCAAGTTCACTGAAAATGACCAACACGCATTTCGCGAACGTACACGGTCTAGATGATCCAAATTTATACTCAACGCCTCACGATATGGCCCGACTAGGTCAAGCGCTGATTCGTGATGTTCCAGACGAGTACGCGCTGTACTCAGAGCAAAAATTCACTTACAACGGCATCACCCAGTACAACCGTAACGGTCTGTTATGGGATAAGAGCATGAACGTTGACGGTATCAAGACAGGCCACACATCGAACGCAGGTTACAGCCTAGTAAGTTCAGCAACCGAAGGTAAGATGCGTCTTGTAGCTGTTGTAATGGGCACTAAAGATGCGAATGCTCGTAAATCTGAAAGCAAGAAACTATTAAGTTACGGCTTCCGTTTCTTCGAAACCGTTGCACCACATAAGAAAGGTGAAACCTTTGTTGAAGAACAAATCTGGATGGGTGATAAGTCAACCGTTGCTCTAGGCGTTGATGAAGACACTTATGTTACTCTGCCTCGCGGTCAAGCGAAAAACCTAACTGCAAGCTTTGTACTTGAAAAAGAGCTAAAAGCCCCAATTAAGAAAGGTGATGTAGTTGGTAAGCTTTACTACCAAGTAGACAATGAAGATGTTGCTCAATACCCTCTATTAGCACTTGAAGATGTGAATGAAGGTAGCTTGTTCAGCCGCCTATGGGACTACATTGTTCTACTATTCAAAGGCTTGTTCTAATACCAATTCTAGAAATTGGATATAGTATTTTAGTAATTTGACAAGGAAGCTGCTTTTTACTCAAACTACTTGGAACTGCAGGTAGGCGGCAAATAAGTGAGTCCCCATGAGCATAGATAACTATGTGATTGGGGCGAACGAATGCAGCCAACACCACCGCAGCTTCAAGTAGGAAGAGTAAAGCGGCTTTTTTGTTCACTTGAGATCCACTTCGATAGGCTGTAATATTCTGCACCGCTTAATCGAATGCCAAACTTGGAGTTTCCAATATGTTGACCATCAACTCTGATGCAAAATTAAAAGACCTGCTTGAGTTCCCTTGTTCTTTTACCTACAAGGTGATGGGCCATGCAAAACCTGAATTACCAGAGCTTGTTCTTGAAGTGATTCAACGTCACGCTCCTGGCGATTACAGCCCACGAGTTAAACCTAGTGCGAAAGGTACCTATCACTCAGTGTCAGTGACCATTACCGCCACTTCTATCGTGCAAGTGGAAACCCTGTATAAAGAACTGGGTGATATTGAAATTGTACGTATGGTTCTTTAACTGAATCAAATAATTCGATATCAATTAAAATATTTTTGAAAGCAGCATCAAGCTGCTTTCTTTATATTTATCAGAATGTTAACAAAACAACACTTAAATTATGGTCAAAAAAATGCCCTCTATGAGTAGTTCCTCGCTCTTAAGGCGTTTATAATCACCCAAATTTTAACAACCACTGACGGAATATGACACTAGATAACCAGCTTGTTGTCAGACAATGGGGTCGACAAGACTACCATCCAGTTTGGCAGGCGATGCATGAATTTACCGATCAGCGTGACGAAGAGACTCGTGATGAAGTCTGGCTTGTTGAACACAACCCAGTGTTTACACAGGGTCAGGCTGGTAAAGCTGAACACTTGCTCAACACAGGTGATATTCCGGTTGTACAAAGTGACCGTGGTGGTCAGGTGACTTATCACGGTCCAGGTCAGTTAGTGGTGTATTTTTTAATTAACCTAAGACGCAAAAAATTAGGTGTTAGAGATCTGGTAACGGATATTGAAAATCTGGTTATCAATACTCTGAAAACTTACGATATTGCGTCAGCAGCACGTCCGGATGCTCCGGGTGTTTACGTTGACGGAAGAAAAATCTGTTCACTTGGTCTACGAATTCGTAAAGGCTGTTCATTTCATGGGCTAGCTTTAAACGTCAATATGGATCTCACTCCATTTTTGCGAATTAACCCTTGTGGTTACCAAGGCATGGAAATGGTACAAGTGAGTAACTTAGGTGGACCGGCAGATATTCACCAAGTAGAACAACAATTAATCCAACAACTCGTACCGCTATTTGGCTACGAGCATGTCGAATTCAGCACTGAAGCACCCTCAATCGGTAACAAAGTATGAGCAAACCCATTCAAATGGAAAAAGGCGTCAAATACCGTGACGCTGACAAAATGGCACTGATTCCCGTAAAGAACATGCCGTCAGAACAAAAAGAAATCTTGCGTAAACCTGAGTGGATGAAAATCAAGCTGCCAGCAGACAGCCAACGTATCCAAGACATCAAATCAGCAATGCGTAAGAACAACCTGCACTCTGTTTGTGAAGAAGCGTCTTGCCCTAACTTGGCTGAGTGTTTCAACCACGGTACAGCGACCTTCATGATTTTAGGTGCTATTTGTACACGTCGTTGCCCATTCTGCGATGTTGCCCATGGTCGCCCTGTTGCTCCTGAAGCCGATGAGCCGAAAAAGCTAGCGAAAACCATCAGTGATATGAAACTGAAATATGTGGTTATCACCTCTGTAGACCGTGATGATCTTCGTGATGGCGGTGCACAACACTTTGCTGACTGTAACCGTGAAATTCGCGCTTTGAATCCAAATATTCGTATTGAAACTTTGGTTCCTGATTTCCGTGGTCGTATGGATGTAGCACTGGACTTGTTGAAAGACAACCCGCCGGATGTCTTCAACCACAACTTGGAAACGGCACCTCGCCTGTACCGTAAAGCGCGTCCGGGTGCAAACTACAAGTGGTCACTGCAACTGCTACAAAAATTCAAACAGCAGCATCCAGAGATTCCAACAAAATCAGGTTTGATGATGGGCCTTGGTGAGACAAAAGAAGAGATCATCGAAGTGATGAAAGACCTTCGTGCCCACGGCGTTACTATGCTAACCCTAGGCCAATACCTAGCGCCAAGCCGCCACCATTTGCCCGTTGAACGTTACGTTCCACCAGCAGAGTTTGATGAGCTAAAAGATATCGCGCTAGAGCTTGGTTTCACTCACGCGGCTTGTGGTCCGTTTGTGCGTTCTTCTTACCACGCAGATATGCAAGCGCAAGGTTTAGAAGTAAAGTAATCAATACTTGAACAACTAAATCAATGAAAAGGCGATATGTCTTCGGATATGTCGCCTTTTTTGTGTCTATGATTGAATAGATGCAAATAGTTTTATAGGCTAACCACTGACTCTTAAATCATGAAGGACAATGATAATGAAAAATTTAACGATGCTCGCTTTCGCTCTGACAACAGCAGCAATTACAGCCGGTTGTTCTTCGAACTCTCAGACAGACAACTTCCGCGAAGCTTCTTTTGAGTTATGTAATACAGAAGTCGATATCTACTCTGTCAGCGACGATGGCAAAGTTCGCATTGTCTGTTCAGATGGTGCTAAGTTTGCTCTGGCAAGTGAAGATACACTCGAAGTGATGCGCGAGATTAATATTGAATATTGTGATGGTGAAGGCTTAGGTAAGTTTACCGAAAGCAACAAATACTACATGTTCAAATGCAAATCCGGCACTTTGATCAGTATGGCTAAATAGAGCGAACTACAGTTCTATGGCGATTTTCTGTAGCCAACGAGTTCGCCAGTTTAAAGATGTAAAAAAGGCCTGCATTGCAGGCCTTTTCCATATGTTCAAGCAATTAAGCGTAAACTGGTAGACGCTTACAGATATCAAGCACTTTTTGTTTCGTTGCTTCGATAACCGCTTCGTCGTTGATGTTGTCTAGAACATCACACATCCAGTTAGCCAATGCTTTCGCATCTTCCTCATTGAAGCCACGGCGAGTAATTGCTGGTGTACCAACACGGATACCAGAAGTTACGAATGGGCTACGAGGATCGTTTGGCACTGAGTTTTTGTTTACAGTGATGTTCGCTGCACCTAGAGCTGCATCCGCTTCTTTACCAGTGATGTCTTTGTCGATTAGGTCAACAAGGAACAGGTGGTTTTCAGTACTGTTAGAAACGATTTTATAACCACGTTCTTGGAACTGAGCAACCATTGCTTTTGCGTTCTTAACAACACGCTCTTGGTAAGCTTTGAACTCAGGTTCCATCGCTTCTTTGAACGCTACCGCTTTACCAGCGATAACATGCATTAGAGGACCACCTTGGCCGCCAGGGAACACTGCTGAGTTCAGCTTCTTGTACATCTCTTCACCAGCGTTTGAAAGAATCAAGCCGCCACGTGGGCCTGCTAGTGTTTTGTGAGTTGTAGTAGTAACAACGTGTGCGTGTGGGATTGGTGTTGGGTATACACCAGCAGCAATCAGGCCAGCAACGTGTGCCATGTCAACAAACAGGTAAGCATCGACTTTGTCAGCGATTTCACGCATGCGTTTCCAATCAACGATTTGTGAGTAAGCTGAGAAACCACCGATGATCATCTTAGGTTTATGCTCAAGAGCAAGAGCTTCCATTTCGTCGTAGTTGATTTGACCAGCTTCGTCGATACCGTAAGGAATCACGTTGTAGTGTTTACCAGAGAAGTTTACTGGTGAACCGTGAGTCAAGTGACCGCCGTGCGCTAGGCTCATACCTAGAACAGTGTCACCTGGGTTTAGAAGAGCCATGTACACTGCGCTATTTGCTTGAGAGCCAGAATGTGGCTGAACGTTAGCGTACTCACAGCCAAATAGCTGGCATGCACGGTCAATTGCTAGAGATTCCGCTTTATCAACGTACTCACAACCGCCGTAGTAACGCTTGCCAGGGTAGCCTTCAGCGTATTTGTTTGTTAGCTGAGAACCTTGAGCTTCCATTACACGCGGACTGGTGTAGTTTTCTGAAGCGATAAGTTCAATGTGCTCTTCTTGGCGAAGAGTTTCTTCCTGAATGGCAGCGTATAGCTCCGGATCATAATCAGCGATGTTCATATCACGCTTAAGCATCTGTATCTCCTGACTCAGATTTGACTGAAAGTAGCAAAAAACCACACAACGACCAAAAGCAAACGTTTTCGTCACCGTAATATGGCGCGCATTCTACATAATTTGATTTATATCATAAAGCCCAAATTACAGAAATTATCATGCAGTTTTTTCATGTTGATTGACAACACCGCTCATCTTTTGCGCTTTTTAGATGAGTGTCTACATTTTCTTTACACAGTGTAAATTTGGGAATACATAGGTTTACCCTAATTTTTGTTCGCTAGCTACCGAAAAGATCAGGTTTTAATTAGTATCCACTTATTCTTTACCAATTACTTATTTTTTAGCAATTAATGGCATCTTAAATGGAAACACATTCACGGAAGGAAGATTGGGTAGCGATCTTCACTGGCACCTTTATTGTGTCTCAGGGACTATTTTTTTTAAAAGCAGCCAATTTGATCACAGGTGGTACTGCGGGTTTAGCACTTCTACTCACTCATGTATTCCCATGGAGCTTCGGCGTACTCTATTTCTTCGTCAACATGCCATTCTACTTGCTCGCGTGGAAACGCTTCGGGACTAGGTTTTCGGTCAACACAGCTATCTCATGCGCCTTGGTTTCAGTCTTTACTGATCACTTGTCGAACTTCATCACTATCGAACATGTTGAGCCGGCTTACTGTGCTATAGCTGGAGGACTACTGACTGGATTAGGAATGCTGATTCTGTTCCGTCACCGCTCAAGCTTGGGTGGCTTTAACGTGCTATGTCTGTTTATTCAGGACAAATTCGGCATTTCGGTGGGCAAAACTCAACTTGTTTTAGACTGCATCATTGTGTTTACCTCGCTGTTCTTCTTAACACCGTCAATCATTATGCTTTCTATAGCAGGCGCGTTTGTACTCAACATAGTGTTAGCGATGAACCATAAGCCTTCACGTTATTCGGTGAAATATATCTAGACACAGTGAAAGACAATTAGACGAAATTGAACAAGAATTGAAAAACGAAAGCCCGCTATTTTGCGGGCTTTTTGATTTTGGCTTTAAGGCAAGGGGCTTAGTGAGTTGTTCGACCTTTGTTATCGTGCCCCAACTCTCTGTTCAGTTCTGCTTCAACGTGCCCCGGAGCTTGTGTCTTCGCTGAAATTAAACGGTACATTGCTGGAATAACAAACAGGGTAACCACGGTAGCGAATGCCATCCCGAAGAAAATAACTGTACCCACAGCCACACGGCTTTCATAACCAGCGCCAGTAGAGACAATCAGTGGAATAGAACCAGCCAGAGTTGTAAATGCAGTCATCAGAATAGGACGAAGGCGTCGCGCAGAAGCATCCACAATCGCTTTTTCAAACTCAACGCCACGGTCACGCAACTGGTTGGCAAACTCAACAATTAAGATACCGTTCTTAGTCACCATACCAATCAGCATCACCATACCAATTTGGCTGTATACATTCATCCCCTGCCCCATAATAAATAGGCCGAGGAAACCACCGAATACGCCCATAGGTACCGTAAACATAATGACCATTGGGTTGATAAAGCTTTCAAACTGAGCGGCAAGCACCAAGTAAGCCACCAACAAGGCTAGTGCGAATACCACCGCAACACTCGACTGGTTTTCCTTAAAGTCTTTAGACTCACCGGAATAGCTGACAGAGATATCGCTTGGCAGCATTTCCAAAGCTTTTTGATCCATAAAGTCCAAAGCCTGACCTAAGGTTGCCCCATCGGCTAAGTTCGCGGTAATCGTAATGGCCTTTTGCTTGTTGTAGTGTGACAAGCGAATAGCCGACGCCACTTCCTCAATTTTAGTCACGGTATCCAAAGTGACGAGATCACCGTTTCCGGTGCGCATATAGATTTGACTTAAATCTGCAGCATTATTAAAGCTGTTTTCGTCACCGCGTAAATAAACATCATACTCTTCACCACGCTCGACGAAGGTTGTAACCGCCTTACCACCCAGCATGACTTCCAGCGTATCCGAAATGTCTTGCACACTGATGTTCAGCTCCGATGCTCTTTGTTTATCAACCGTCACCACCAACTCAGGCGTTTTCTCAGAATAGTTGATATCCACGCCCGTCATATAGGTTGAACTTTCAGCTGTCGCTTCTAGTTTTTCAGCCCACTCTTTTAACTCCGTATAATCAGAACCACCGAGTACAAACTGAACTGGCTCACTGGAACCGCCTCGGAAACCAGGCATAAACGGAATCACACGCACATCGGGAATACCTGCTAACGCTTTTCTCACTTCGCCTAATGCGTTTTGAGCCGTAATGCTGCGCTGATTCCAATCATCCAGCGTCATAATCACAAACCCCGTCTGATCCCCCGCATTACCACCAAAGGCTGGCGATTGAATGCTGAACGATCTTAAGAAACCTTGCCCAAGCAAGGGTTTCAAACGAGCTTCCACTAGGTCCATATTGGCCGACATACGGTTATAACTGGTTGCATCTGCGCCTCGTACAAACGCGAAGATAACGCCACGGTCTTCAGAGGGTGTCAATTGCGCGGGAACACTCTGCATAAACTGATAACTGCCACCAATACAGCCAAGAATGACTAAAGGGGCAAACCATTTAAAGCGCAAAGCAAAACGCAGAGCAGTGCGATAAGCCGATTCCAGCTTTGCGAATAGCTTATCGACAAAGCGGTTAAAGCCATTCGGTTTAACATTTGCTTTAAGAATCTTACTGCCCAGTACTGGCGTGAGGGTCAGAGCGATTAATGATGAGAAAATCACCGACATTGCCAGCAGAACCGAGAACTCAGTGAACAGCAAACCGACCATTCCATCCATAAAGGAGATTGGCAGGAACACCATCACCAACACTAAGGTCGTGGCAATAACAGCAAAGCCCACTTCACGAGTGCCTTTATAGGCAGCAAGCAAAGGTTTTTCGCCCTGCTCAATATGGTGGAAGATGTTTTCCACCACCACAATAGCGTCATCCACAACCAGACCAATCGACAGAATCAGTGCCATCAAGGTGATGAGGTTAATAGAGAATCCAAAGTAGTAGGCCGCAATAAAAGAAGAGATCAAGGATACCGGTACGGTAATCGCAGGGATCAATGTCGCGCGAGCCTGACCGATAAAGATATAGAGCACTAAAACAACCAGACCACCAGTAATAAATAAGGTGCTGTATACCTCTTCGATAGAGCGTTCAATGAAGATGGTTGAGTCATAGTTCACCACCAGCTTGGTGTTTTCAGGCAGGAATTTCTGAATGTTATCAACTTGCTGATGGACTCGTTGCGCCACCTCCAGCGGGTTAGCGTCTGACTGAGGAACAATCCCCATGCTCACGTTCACAACACCGTCTGTTTTATAAGTCGAGTTTTCATTCTCAGCACCAAGAAATACTTCGGCCACATCTTTGAGATAAATAGGCGATCCGTTGACGCGTTTAACCACTAAGTACTGGAAGTCTTCCGACTTTTGATAAGTTCGAGCAGTACGAACCGACATCACCGTAGAATCGTTACGGACTTGACCTCCTGGGCTTTCGATATTCTCACGGCGTAATGCCGCTGAAATATCCGAAGTGGTCACCCCCCTCCCCGCCATTAGCTCTGGTTGCAGTCGCACATACATCACTTTGTACAAACCACCAGAGACGTTCACTGAGCTGACACCCGAAATCAGGCTAAAGCGGTCAACCAGAACTCGTTCCATATAGTCTGTCAACTGAGTTCGGTCCATCGTCGATGAACTCAAGTTAATGTACATAGATGCTTGGCCGGAACCGTTGTTCTTAAATACGAGTGGATCATCCGCCCCGTCAGGCAACGAACGCTGAGCCCGAGCGACCGCATCACGAATATCACTGACACCAGTATTTAGGTCATAACCTAAGTTAAACGTGACCGTAATACGTGACGAACCGTTGCGAGTCACTGATGTAATTTCGTCGATACCGCTGATACCCGTTAATTGTTCTTCAAGAACAGAGGTAATCTGGCTTTCAATAATGGTCGCGGAAGCGCCTTGATATCGGGTTGAGATAGAAACAACCGGATTTTCAATATCCGGCATTTCACGTACAGCAAGCTTAGTAAAAGAAACAAAACCAAACACACACAACAACATGCTTAAAACCAGCGCGGCCACTGGGCGTTTGACTGAAACATCAGAGATCAACATTAGTTGTCATCCTTGTTCACAGGCAGACCAGCTACCGTCACTTCGGACACTTTAGCGCCATCACGCATGTTTACGATGCCTTGAACAACAACTTTCTCACCAATTTCTAGTCCTTGCTCAATCACAACTTGGTTTTCAACACGAGCACCTAGAAGCACTTCGGTTCGAACGGCTTTGTTATCTTCGCCAACCACATAAACAAAGCGTTTCGTGCCAGAATACTCTAGCGCCTGAACCGGGATAATTGGCGCTTCAATTGCCGGGAAAGCTAAAAGAGCGGAAACCAACATTCCTGGTTTAAGTAAGCCACCAGCATTGGAAAAATGAATGCGCACTCTTAAATTCAGCGTTTCAGTATTTACACGAGTATCGATACCAACCACTTCGCCTTCAAATGTCTTGCCCAGCCAAGCATGGGTTGTACCAACCACTTTCATGCCTTTAGAAAGCATCGACAAATAACGTTCAGGAACCTGAAGATCCAACTGCATTAATGAAAGGTTATCTAACGTCATCAGTTCAGTGCTGGTACTGACAATCTTACCTCGGCTGAAATCAATAAAACCTACAGTGCCAGCAAATGGGGCTTTGATATGAAGATCATTCCAGTTCGCTTCTGCCGCTTCTAAACGCGCCTGAGCAATGTCAACACTGGTTTTCTGAGCGTCAATTTCAGTTTGAGTGATGGCACTTCTCTTTAACAAACGCTCGTATTCGGCCAGCTTACGTTTTTCATCACGCAAATACGCTTTTGCTTCGGCGACAGAAGCACGAGCTTTTTCGTCAGATAACTGCACCAATAATTGATTTTTCTTTACTTCCTGATTGGCTTTGACCGCAATAATGTCCACTTTCCCAGCCACTTCAGGCGAAATAATGACTGACTGTTCAGCTTCCAGTTTGCCAACTAAAGAAAGTGATTGAGAGATTTGATGAACCTGCACTAAATCAGTGACGACAGAGATAGCAGGTGCACTTCTTGGCCCTGCAGCGACAGCGCCTTCGCTTCCTAATAAGGCAACAGCAAGAACAGCAGAAAGAATCGAAACGTTTTTCATAAACCACATCAGCATATAAGAAAGAACTTTTATTATAACGAGTTATAGCACGTGGAAACGTAAAGGAACGTAAATTTGATATTTCCATCTCCTTTTCAAACCACTATTTCAAAAAGAAAATGGGGAATTACGGCCATCTTTGCCCAAAAAGCCAGCATTCAATTCAAAAAGACAAAAAAAGGGTTTACACAAAGTCCGAGTTTGATAATATGCGCTCCGCACTTGATTGATGTGTTGGGAAAACGTCAGTTAAGCCTTCTCTTGTAAAAGATTAGGAAAACACCCTGGAGGGGTTCCCGAGTGGCCAAAGGGAGCAGACTGTAAATCT
>NZ_JBPAOE010000003.1:0-150562 GCF_054051265.1 Vibrio sp. C8 | reverse complement strand
ACTGCACGTATCGCTATCGAAGCAGGTATTGCGGATTACTGGTACAAATACGTTGGTCTAAACGGCAAAATCATCGGTATGACCACATTCGGTGAATCTGCACCAGCAGACGAGCTATTCAAGATGTTCGGCTTCACTGTTGAAAACGTGGTTGAGAAAGCTAACGATCTACTGGCTTAATCAAATACGATAAAGAATAGAAATCCCCGCCATTGTGCGGGGATTTTTTTGTGCATAAAGATATCTCGCTACAAAGATATTCATACTGCCGGCACATCAGTCGCGAGTAAATCTCGACCAAAGAGCAACTAAACGTTGGGAAAAGTAACTCTCCAAGTCAAAGAGCTTGCTTCTTAAAGCTTCAATAAAAACGGAGACGCTAAGTCTCCGTTTTTATTTCTGGTCTTTTATTACTTCTCTTCAAAACGTGCCGCGAGAGTTATGAAATTATCGACTTGTTGTTTCATCTCTCGGCTGTGCTCACTGACAATACTCGTAGCCGCAACGTTTTGAGTCGCAGCTGATGCGATAGAGTGAATATGGTGGTTCACCTCTTGAGTCAAACCGCGCTGCGCTTCTGCTGACTTCGCCATATCACCCACTAAGGTTTGCATCTCCGAAAGCATTCGTTCAACTTCATAAAGTCGATTACCCGTTTCCTCGGCAACTAGACCACACGCCTGAGTTTGTATTTGACTTTCTTGAATCTCATGTTGCCAAGTGCTTATGGTCTCTACCATCGCAGATAAACTATTTTGAATTTGGTGAGTCGCCTTTTGCGTTCTTCCGGATAAAGCCCGAACTTCATCAGCAACAACTGAAAAGCCTCTGCCCTGCTCCCCTGCTCTGGCGGCTTCAATAGCCGCGTTAAGCGCGAGCAAGTTCGTTTGAGCAGCAATACCATCGATTTCTTCCATCAACTTACTGACCGCATTAGCTTGATCGCTCAATTGATGGGTAGTGCCTGTTGCTCGTTCAGCTTGCTCAGCCAAAGCCATTAGGTCAGAGTGCGTCTGTTGAATAGTTTGCTTCGTTTTCAAACATTGATTCTGCGCTTGATCTAACAAGGAATAGGCTTCATTAGTGCTGCTGGAAACCGCATCAGCGGCAGACTCTACCGAATCAGTTGCACTCATTACGCTCTGAATATCAATGTTTTGCTGTTCCAATGCTTGGTTTACTTCAACACAAGTTTGGTTAAGTTGTTCAGAAGTCGCATAAAGCGGCTTAGCGGAATCCACCATTCGCCCCAACACGGTACGAATACGTGCTGAGTACATACGCAGATGATAATCCGCATAGGAAAACTCACTGTTACCTGAATAAATAAGGCGGCTGATACTGTCGTATTTATTCTTCAGCTTGTTAATCTGGCGAGGTGTTTCAATCAGTTCATTTCTAAATAGCAATGATAAAGCAGCAACAGGCAATAGACCCGAAATTAACTGAACGACACTGCTTGCAGATGCCAAATATGCTAGTGATGGCGCAGATAGTGAACCAGCTAAAATGGCGTAACGAACAGAAACAGGCAAAGTAAATGAGAAACTCTTACCGCTTTTCTCTGCTTTACACAACGCTTTATAGGCTTTACTTGCTGTTTCAACGCGTTCGCGTTTTGGTTGTACACGGACCGACTGATAACCGGCTAGCTTTCCATTTTGGTAGATAGGAGTGACGTAAGCATCGACCCAGTAATGACCGTTGGTTTTAGTACGGTTCTTAACAATTCCACGCCATGGATGGCCTTTTTTTAAGTGACTCCACATATCAGCGAATGCCGCTTTAGGCATATCAGGATGACGAACGATATTGTGGTTCTGCCCTAACAACTCACTTTCAGTAAATCCGGCTATACGACAGAAGGTTTCGTTACAGTAGGTAATAACGCCTTTCAGATCTGTGGTAGAAACTAGTTGATCTGTCTTTCCGACTGGAACCTCCAGATCTGAGGGAACTTGATGAAATGACATACTTCTCGATATCTTATACGTTATATTTTGTGAGGGAATGTACACAAACGTTAATATTGTTTCAAAATTATTATCGCATTTTATTCGATAACTGAGAGTGCTATCAATTTCCTTTGAAATGATGAGGACATTAAACAAAAATCCCAGCCGAAGCTGGGATTTAGAGTAGATGAAGGACTTATTAATTAAATGAGTAATTGAGCAATTAATTATTTGAAACAATGAATAACAGTTCTACTCTGCGGTTACACGCTCGCCCTTCTGTTGTGCGGTTGGTACATGCTGGGATGTATTCACCATAGCCACGTGTATAGATAGCGTCTTTAGCTACTCTGTTTTTAATCAAAGTTGTTTTCACTGTATCTGCACGTTTTACAGACAACGAATCATTAAACGTAGGTTTACCCGTGCTGTCAGTATGCCCATCTATCACAACATCGATGCCTTGTTGTCGTGAAAGAAAATCACTCATCATCGATAACCAGTGATAGGAATCTTGTGAAACCTTAGAAGAGCCCGTTTCAAATTGAACAGAATCTTTTAAGCGAACCATGACATGGTTGCCGGGCAGAACTTCATAATCCACGCCGTTGTGTAATAAAAATTGTTGCAAGGCTTCGTAGCTGCTCGTGCGAACTTGACCCAATGGACCACGTACACCAGAAGTTGCACTACGCGATGGCGCTACCCAATCAGGATTACGGACATCCGTCTCGCCTTTCGGAGCCGCATCTAACAAATTATTACTGAACATACGGTCAGTTTGTAGTGAACCACAACCAGCTAATAACAACATCAATGGAAAAACTAAAAATTTCATCGAATACATCACCCTTCAATCTAACTACATACCTTTATCGGCACCATTTATAAAACTTTATAGAAAATTGATAACAATTTGTTTATCCGCGGTTTGCGTCACATCGTTAAGCCGTTAGAATCTAAGCTAGTGTTTTTGAAAGGCGAATCTAATATGAAAAAATTGCTCACTGGCTTTATAAGTCTGTTTTCCTTGGTATTTTTACTCTCTGGTTGCAGCGACAATTCAACACCAATCGAAGGAGAACAATACCAACTATTGCCAGCAAATCTTTCTACCTATCGCTTAGCACCTGTAACTGAAGTGTTTTCACTTACCTGCGGCCATTGTCGAAAAATGGAAACCATCATTCCTCAACTAGAACAGTTGACGAACGAGCACTTTGGTAAGCTGCACGTGACTTTCAATGAAGGTGCGAAAATCGGCGCTATGATTTACTACACAGCGGCGATGCAGATAGATGGTATTCCAGATACTGCGATGATGGAGGAATTGTTTGCAGCGGTTCAAATGGGCGAAGGTTCAACACTAACTGAACGCCAAGCAGCGATTGAAAAAGTCTTTACAGACCGAAACCTAACGACCCCTTATCACTTAAGTCAAGATCAGCAAAAATCGGTGATGGGTATGATGAAAACCGCAGACAAAGCGTCACGTGAAGGCCAAATCAATGCCGTTCCTACTTTTGTTGTCAAAGGAAAATACCAAGTTCTTACTAGTGGCCACAAAGATGTGGAAGGTATTGCCAAAACTATCAGCTACTTACTAACTCAACCATAAGACCAATAACCATGTATAAAATCGTATTTCCTATTGTTATTTTTGTACTTGCGGCATTTTTCGTATACCGCACTTGGACAAACCATAAAGCCGGTGAAGAGCAACTTGCACAAGGTCAGGCATTCTTAACAGAGAATGCAGCTAAACCAGATGTTCACACCACTGAAAGTGGTTTGCAGTATCTTGTGCTTGAAGAAGGAACAGGTACTGTCCATCCAAAAGCAAACAGCAAAGTTACGGTTCACTACGAAGGTAAACTGCTTGACGGTACTATCTTCGACAGTTCTTACCAACGCAATGAGCCGATTACATTTGGCTTAAACCAAGTGATTAAAGGCTGGCAAGAAGGTGTTCAGTTGATGGTTGAAGGGCAAAAAATGCGCCTTTTCATCCCTGCAAACCTTGGTTATGGCAAAAGTGGCACTGGCCCTATTCCGCCATCGGCGACACTGATCTTTGATGTTGAATTGATTGCGATTAACTAATCACTGGCACTTTGTTTAATGCCAGAAAGTTGCTAAAGAGCCGTTCCAAAACGGCTCTTTTTATTGAAATGAGATTAAGCGGGATATGGAAAAAACTGCAATCCGTGTTCTGTCACCATAATGCAATCCATACCACCTGCGTGCGCAGCTTGTTTACCGAGATCGGTATCTTCAAACACCACGCACTCTTGAGGTTCTAATCCCAATAATTCACACGCCGTTAAAAACGTTTGTGGGTGAGGCTTATGATTTTCAACATCTGTCGCCGTGACTAACGCATCCAACTTATCAAGCATGTTTACTCGGGTCAGTAGCTTAATTGCGCTCACGCGTTGGCTCCCGGTACCTACCGCCAATTTCTTCTTACCTAAGTTTGCTTCAAGCAGGTTCGCAGTATCTGTAATCAAATCGCCGCTTTCATCAATTTGACTAAACGCCTTCATCTTGTAATCAGAGACCGCTTTAGGATCGAGTTCAATGCCATACGCTTTACTCACCTCAACAGCAATTTTTATACTCGGCATTCCGCCCATGCTTTGCAGCCATTTTGCATCAAATGGGAAGTCAAATTTCTCAGCGGTAACACGCCAAGCTTCGACGTGTGCAGGCATAGTATCGATAAGGGTTCCGTCCATATCAAATATCAAACCTTTGTACTTTTCTACGTCTATAGTCATCCGACCAAGGCTCCTGTCATAAAACTTTAATAATTGTCGTGCATATATTAGCCGACACTGAACTTAAGGGGGCGATTTCCCCCTGCACTCACGACGATAATAACAAAAATATCTATAAACTTTATAAACCAGGTAATCATATGAATATTAAACAAAAGCTGTATTCATTAGGTGTTATTGCTGTCTTGGGCATCATCACCCTTCTAATTAGTTCTAATTACTTCGCGAATACTACACGAGAATTAACTCACGCCATCACTTTAGTCGACAAGCTTGAAATTCGATTACTTAATTTACGCCGTAACGAAAAAGATTTTTTACTTCGCAGCAGCACTAGTTACCTAGATACATTCAAAAAGAATAGCGAACTCTTTTTAAGTTTAGAATCTGAACTGTCGCTTATTCTGTCTTCCAATCAACTAGGGTCATCGGCGGATCTGCGCAATGATCTGCTGTCTTATAAAAAAGGCTTTGAAGATCTGGTTGCCGCTTATGTTCAACTTGGGCTGGATAAAGAATCCGGTTTATTTCAAAAGTACTACGCTCTCTTTAATCAAGCGTTCAACAATGCTAACAAAGAAGGTCAGCTTGAGCTAAGTCAATTTGATGACAATGTTCTCGCTGGTGTGGTTAATCCGCAAGGAGAAATCGCATCAATGTCCGAACTTACTGCAGCCGCGAAAGCTGTGACTCTACAAGAGCAGAAAATAGGTTTGAAATATAACGAAGGTTTGTTAGGCAATACGCGTAACCTTTCACACAATGTTGAGCAGCAATTTAAAACATTTTCTGAAACACTCACAAAAGCGGTTGAAAATCGCCGTGCTGAAATCGACATGATTGAAAATGGCATTACTGTGTTCGTGATTATCGTAATCTTTGGGCTTATCTTTCAGATTAGCCGAACAATCAACATTCGCGTTAACCGTATGTTGAATGTTATTCACAATATTTCTGATACCAACAATATCGGGTTGCGCTCAGACATCACGGGTAAAGACGAACTTGCGTCAGTCAGTCACTACTTCAACAAACTGCTCGATAAGTTCGAGACGCTGATTTCAGGCTCTCAGGCAAAATCGAACCAGTTATCGGCCAGCACTGCTGCAATGCACAATGAGTTGGAAGAAGTACTGCAACACTTTAATGCCCAAGCTGAACACACCGCTATGATGGCAACATCCGTACAGGAAATGGTTTCCGCTATCGGTGAAATTTCAGAGAGTACCAGTGTTGCAGTTGAAGGGGTTCAACAAGCCTCTCACAATGCTGAAAACGGTCGTCTGGTGGTTGATTCCACAGTGAGTAATATTGAGCAGCTTTCTAAAACGTTGGAATCTAGCCAGCACTCAATTACGTCTTTGAATAATCATGTTGAGAAAATTGGCGGCACTGTGAACATCATACAAGGAATCGCTGAGCAGACGAACCTTCTTGCACTTAACGCTGCAATTGAAGCGGCTCGTGCGGGCGAACAAGGCCGAGGGTTTGCTGTGGTAGCCGACGAAGTTCGCTCACTGGCAACAAGAACTCACGAGTCGACAGAAGAAATCACCAAGGTCGTTGCAGCCATTCAGTCACAAATGGGGCTGGTCGTAAAAGACATTGAACAGTGTAATGCTCAGAGCCAAGAAACCTTGATGGACTCCCATAAACTTGATGAAAGCCTGAGCCTAATTCTTTCAGATATGAGCAACATTCAAGCAAACTCTGAACGCATCGCTTCTGCGATAGAAGAACAAGGCATTGTGATGAACCAAGTCAGTGAGTCGATCACAGAGCTAAACTCTATCTCAGAAGACAATATGCATTCAGCACAGCAAGTGATGTCTGAAGTGGACATGGTCTCTCAACAAGCTAAAGAGATGGACCATGCAGTTTCAGAATTCACCACTAAGCGCTAATATTCAGTAAGAATCGCCACAAAAACAGTAAAGCCCAGCAAATGCTGGGCTTTACATTATGGCTAGACTATCCAAATACCTCTATTTATTCGATGGATGCCAGCATCAGTTTTGGTGTTTTCCAAGCGTAAACAAATTCTGGAACTTCACTGCCACAAGGTGCTTTCCATATTTTTTGCAATTGATGCTCGCCGCCGATGTGATCGTAAAAGTCGATAGCCTGTCTGTTTTGTTCCAATACTTCCAGATAAACGCCATTATCTGGGAAATAGTGATCAATCCACTTTGCCATTTCGCGAATCAGCTTCTTGCCGAGTCCACGTCCCTGATATTCAGGGTCAATATGCAGTGATTCAATAATACTACCGCGCTCAAAATCGTGATTTCCAAACGCACAAATAAAACCAATTAACTGGTCTTTTTCTTCCAACAACAAAATATGCTGATTAAAAGGTGGGTTGGTCAGGCGGGTTTGCCAAATCACAAGTCTGTCCGGCAATGCTTCATCATCAAGATAATTTTGCTTCAGTAAACCTTGGTAATTTGCTTTCCAACTTCGAACATGAAGAGCAGCGATTTTTTCATAATCGCTATATTCCGCTATCCTAATTTCCATTTATTAGTCCTTATAACTTCCTGTAAGGATTTCTAGTACCCATTCATACTATTCATTTAGGATGAAAAAGCAAAACATACTGGTCACAATTTTGCTAAAGTTATTTGACTTACACGTGTTCGCTGATAATCTAGCGCACACTTGTAAGCCCAAAGGACTTTATCATGACAACTAAGCCGCCAGTTATATGGCTAAATGTCGCAATATTCTCACTCAGTTTTATTTTAGCTGTGGTTGTTACACCGTGGTTTGGTTGGCATTTTGGCTTCGGTGCTGAGCACTGGGTTTGGCTGATCATCTGTTTTTCTTTCTGCAACTTGTCAATTACGATGGGCTATCACCGCTTATGGTCACACAAGGCTTTTGAAGCCCATTGGCTAGTTCGTTTATTGTGTGCTCTTGGCGGCGCATTTGCATTACAGAATAGCGCGCTGCATTGGTCTTCTGATCACCGAGTACACCATAAGTTTGTCGACCAGAATGACAAAGATCCCTACTCAGCAAAGAAAGGCTTTTGGTATTCACACATTGGTTGGATGCTGCGACATTATAACCAAGCGCTGTATGACGACTACAGTAACTGCCGCGATCTTCAAAAAGATAAGATTGTTATGTGGCAACACCGTTATTACGTGCATCTTGCTGTACTCATGAATATCGGTGTGCCTCTGCTACTCGGTATTATCTATAACGATATTATCGGAATGTTGCTGATGGTTGGCGCTGTTCGTCTAGTACTTAACCACCACACTACTTTCTTCATCAACTCACTGGCGCATATTTGGGGTTCACAACCATACACCAATAGAAACACCGCTAGAGACAACGGTGTGTTGGCTTTCTTCACTTTTGGTGAGGGCTATCATAACTATCACCACATCTTTGAAAATGATTACCGAAACGGTATTTATTGGTGGCAATACGACCCAACCAAATGGCTGATCAAAGCATGCTCATGGGTAGGCTTGACTAAGAAATTAAGAAAAGCACCACCGCTGAAAATCGAGAAAGCGCGTGCACAGATGGCACTTGTGTATGTGCAAAGCAGAATCCTGTCATTACCAAATCACGTAGTACTAATGAATAGCTTTCAGAATGAATTTGATGCTTTCATGAGCGAACTTCATAATTACTACGATATTAAAAGACAACTGCTTGAAAGTAAGAAAAACCTAGCATTTAAGAAGTACGAACGTTCTATGCTGAAGGTTCGCTACGAGCAGGTTAAACTAGATTTTGTTGAAAAAAGAAACCGCTGGAACCGTATAGTATCGCAATACGCTTAATTCTCCCTCTCTTTTAAAAAAGTGGCGCATTTGTGCCACTTTTCTTTTTTTATCGTCTAACATTAGAAAATCTTGTGCAAACAATAATATTAACTAATGAATATATTTCTTAATATTATTCGGGGTTATTATTCACAAAAAGCACAATACCCTATAAATGATAGTTAAATTTTTTTTGCTTTAGATCATTCAAAGTGCAAGTTGAACTCGTGCCACAGAGAAGTTTCGAGTAAATTGCCGTAACACTTTGCAACATTTATTTTTAACTTTACTCGCATCATTCTCATAGATTGGAGACTACTATGCTTGAACTTCTCATCGGGTTAGTTGTTACGATTGCTGTTGGATACCTGATCGTAAAAGGCTACAAAGCGGCTGGCGTACTACTGACTGGTGGTCTTGTGCTACTCATTCTCACCGGTATTATTGGTCACACTGTATTGCCTAAAAACGTCGCTTCAACAGGCAACTTACTGACCGATTCATTGGAATACGTCAAATTCATGCTGCAAAACCGAGGCGGCGGCTTAGGTATGCAAATCATGCTGTTGTGTGGTTTTGCTTCTTACATGACTCACATTGGTGCAAATAATGTTGTGGTGAAACAGTTTTCTAAACCACTTTCTTTTATTAAATCACCATACATATTGCTTGTTTCTGCGTACATCGTAGCTTGTTTAATGTCTCTGGCTGTAAGCTCTGCAACGGGTCTTGGCGTGCTTTTGATGGCAACCTTGTTCCCTATGATGACAGCGATGGGTATCTCGCGCCCAGCAGCAGCAGCGGTATGTGCTTCACCAGCGGCAATCATTCTTTCTCCAACCTCTGGTGACGTGGTCATTGCGGCTGAAAAATCAGGCTTGAGTCTAGATGTGTTCGCAGTACAAACCGTTCTACCTGTGTCTATCTGTGCCATTATCGTTATGGCGATTACCGCTTACTTCTGGAACAAATATCTGGATAAGAAAGACAACACACCAATGGAACGAGTTGATGTGTCTGAAATTGAAGTGAATGCACCGGGTTATTACTCAATTCTGCCATTCCTTCCAATTATTGGTGTATTCCTGTTCAACGGTAAAACCATCGAAGGTTTATCTCTGGATATCTACACTATCGTTGTCGCTTCTATCTTTGTTGGTGCCTTAGTTCACTACGTATCTCGTAAGTTCAACGGTAAAGAAGCTTTAGAAGACCTAGAAGTGTGTTACGACGGTATGGCCGATGCGTTTAAAGGCGTGGTGATGCTATTAGTGGCAGCAGGCGTATTTGCACAAGGTTTAATGTCTATCGGTGCTATCGACAACCTACTTCACCTTGCAGAAACTGCGGGCGCAGGTGGCGTTGCACTAATGCTTATTCTGACCATCTTGACTGTTGCCGCAGCAATCGCAACAGGTTCAGGTAACGCTCCTTTCTACGCATTCGTAGAGCTAGCGCCATCACTGGCTGCAAAATTGGGTCTGAACCCAGCGTTCCTAATTATCCCAATGCTACAAGCTTCAAACCTAGGCCGTACTATTTCTCCGGTATCTGGTGTTATCGTTGCGACTTCAGGTATGGCGCACTTAAGCCCGTTTGAAGTGGTTAAACGCACCTTCCTACCAGTGATGACAGGTTTGATTACCGTAATTATCGGTACTACGGTTCTTGTTCCTATGATGGCGTAACATCAACCGAACTTAACCATAAAAAGGCCAGCGATTCGCTGGTCTTTTTGTTTTCAATCTCTGCACATTTTTGCATTTATATTAGCTTTCACTTGACCTGAATCAACGGAGCGTTCGTACACTACTTTGGAGGTAGCGACTATTCTTATGCACACAGATAATGTGGTTATAATTTTAGTAGTGCGTTTTATACAGGGTTGGCGTATGAAAACTTCTCGTCCAAAAATTTCCGAAAGCCGCCGTCGGTTCTTAAGAGATGCGTCCAGAACTGCAGTCGGTGTCGGTGCAGCCGCGTCACTCCTCGGATTGCAATCTCTGCAAAGTCAGGCAAGAGAAACCTCTGGTGTCCCTATTCGTCCACCGGGTGCATTACCGGGTAACGATTTCGAAAAAGCCTGCGTGCGTTGCGGCTTATGCGTTCAGGCATGTCCATACGATACTTTGAAGTTAGCTTCGCTTCTTTCACCTGTTGCAGCGGGTACGCCGTACTTTACAGCTAGACAAATACCTTGCGAGATGTGCGAAGACATTCCTTGCGTAAAAGCCTGCCCCAGCGGTGCACTCGATCCTGCGCTGACCGATATAGACGATGCAAGGATGGGAACAGCAGTACTCATCGACCAAAAGAACTGCCTTAATTTTCAGGGCTTGCGTTGCGATGTTTGTTATCGCATCTGCCCTGCAATCGATAAAGCCATCACCCTTGAAACCATCCGGAATGAAAGAACAGGTTTTCACGCCAAATTTATTCCCACCGTTCATGCCGACTACTGTACGGGCTGCGGTAAGTGCGAAGAAGCCTGTGTGTTAGATGTGGCAGCTATAAAAGTAGTGCCAACAGAACTTGCACAAGGTCAGCTAGGTAAACATTACCGCTTAGGATGGGAAGAACATTCTGAAGTGCGTATCGACACCGAAGAACACGGTGGCGTTCCAATTAAACCATTTAATGGCAACCAGCTTTAGGAGGTGGATGATGGCTAAGCATTTGGCTAAAGACGCCGGTAAAGCGGCAATACAAAACTTAGGTTGGTGGAAAGCGCATCGCTTTTTGATCCTTCGTCGAATTTCTCAATTTTCCATTATTGCGTTGTTTATGGCAGGCCCAATATGGGGAGTATTCAAGGGAAACCTGTCTTCAAGTACCTTATTTGATGTCATTCCGTTTACCGATCCACTACTACTGCTGCAAACTATCGCGGCAGGGCATCTTCCTGAGTTCACAGCAATTTTAGGCGCACTGATTGTTGTAGCACTATACGCAATGATCGCACCAAGAGCCTTTTGTGCTTGGGTTTGCCCATTGAATATGGTCACTGACTTAGCCGCGTGGCTACGTAGAAAATTGAATCTAAAAGCGAGCTATTCATGGCCAAAGAGTCTGCGTTATTGGTTAATTCCGGTACTGCTGATTGGCAGTGCCATTTCCGGAAGTGCGTTATGGGTGTGGATTGACCCTGTTTCTGCACTGCATCGGGGCCTGATATTTGGTATGGGTGCTGGCTGGATGCTGATTGTACTTGTCTTCTTACTCGATCTGTTACTGGTCGAACATGGTTGGTGTGGCCACTTATGCCCGTTAGGCGCGACCTACGGCATTATTGGTAAACAGAGCATTATGCGTGTCACCGCCACAGACAGAAACGCCTGCACCAAGTGTATGGATTGTTTCAATGTCTGCCCCGAACCACAAGTTCTTAGAGAGCCGTTAAAAGATGGCGATATCAGAGTGATGGATCAGGATTGTATTAGCTGCGGACGTTGTATCGATGTGTGTTCTGAAAAAGTATTTGAGTTTAAAACTCGTTATTCGAAACAATAACAACTGCTAAAATTGCAATCTGTAACTAGCAAACAAAGAAAAAAGAGGCGATTAGCCCCTTTTTTTTGCATCTGATAAGCCACTATTGTTATCTCAGCTCACCGTAGCGTTCCAAATAAAGCACTGTTGCCGCGGTGCGCGAAGGCACTCGTAACTTCTTCAGCAAACTTTTCATGTGCACTTTTACTGTCGCTTCGGAAATAAACAGGTGATCAGCAATTTGTTTATTGCGATACCCTTTTGCCACTTCCGCCAAAATTTGAGATTCACGCTCAGTCAAAGAGTCAAACACGTCTGAGTGCGCTTCACGTTCCCGAAGATATTTCGCGACGATGCTGCTATAGGCTTTCTCACCTGAAGACGCTTGTTTCAACAGTTCAATCAGTTCGTCAGGCTCAGTATCTTTTAGCAAATAGCCATCAGCCCCTGCTTTCACTAATGCTTCAATGTCTGCCGCACTGTCAGAAACCGTTAGTATAACGATGGTTGAGCAACACCCGTCGGTACGTAGTGCTTGAAGTGTATCAAGCCCAGACATGCCCTTCATGTTCAGGTCGAGCAGGATTAAATCCGGTTCATCTTCATGGGCCAACGCTACGGCTTCAGTACCGTTACTTGCTTCAGCGATCACATCAAAATCGTCTTCTAAGCTCAATAACTGATTAATGCCTCTGCGCATTAGCGGGTGGTCATCCACCAACATTACTCTAATCTTCGTCAACGTTAATGTCCTTAGACTGTTTAAATTTCAAAGTTATTTTGCAACCGGAATTCAGAGAAGAATTCACTGTCAATTCACCGTTTAGGCGGGCTGCTCGCTCTTGCATTATGCTTAAACCATAGTGGTTAAGTTTTGCATCGTGTTCTTCAAAACCAACACCATTATCTTCGACCTCAACAACAACATCGCCGTCAACTTCGTTGCACTCCACTAGAATTTTCGTAGCATCCGCGTGCTTAATGGCGTTAATCACCGCTTCTCGGATCAACTGCATTAAATGTACCTGCTGGTGTGCATTCAACTCCAATGAGGAGAGATTATTGGATAACTCTATTGACGCACTGGTGTGCTCTTTCAACTGATTGATCATTTCCAATAACGCTCGTCCGAAATTACCCTCTTTAATGGTTAATCGGAACGTAGTCAACAGCTCACGCAGCTGAGTGTAGGCTCCGGATAAGCCCTCATCTATATCCTTTATAATGTCTTCTGTCTTTTCACTTTGCGGCGTTTGTTCTAGCTTATTCATGACTCGCTTAAGCAAAGAGACCTGGATTTTTAAATAAGAAAGCGATTGAGCAAGAGAGTCATGTAGTTCACGTGCGATGGTCGCACGCTCTTCCATTAGCAGTAATTGTTCTGCCTGTTTCTGCGCTTTATTAAAATAAACAGCACGCGAAAGCATCTGTACAAAGCTATCTATCAGTGCTCTATCAGGGCATGGTAAACCCGCCCGCCAGTACAATCTTCCTAGCGTCTGCCCATCCACCATTAATGGTTGCTCGTGACAATTGTTATTACAATTACTGTCACAATAACCTTCATTTAAAACAATACCTTTGCCCGCCTCTTCATCGATTTCGAGGCGAACAGCTTCAATACCTTCAACACTGATGATTTGTTTAAGTAACGTTTGAAAGTTCTCTTGGCTAATTCGAGAAGCCGTTAACTGTTGTGACGACTCATAAAGTACCTGCAATGACTGGTTTGCATGTTGCAACTTATGGGTCTTCTCATTCACCGCATTTTCAAGCCCGTGATACAGTTTGCCTAGCTCATTCGCCATATCATTAAACGTGCGGGTTAATATCGCCATTTCATTGCGGCTGGATGTTTTCAATTGCACGTCAAAAGAGCGATTCTGCACCTGCTCACTCGCCACAACGAGATTACGCAGCGGACCTACAACTTCTCTTCGAGTATAAATAACAACCAACACAGAAACCAAAAATACGCCGCCAAGTCCTAACCCACCAACCCATGCTAACTTGATCAATTTGCTTTCAGAGAACTGCTGAAGTTTAAAAACAAACACATCAATTTGGCTGACGAATCCCGCAACAAGGCTCAAATACTCAGCTCGCTGGTCACTTTTCAAAACTGTTTTCAGCTCTTGCCAGCGGATGATGATGTCGTTGTAATCTGACTGAATATCTTCAGGCACTGTCCAATGTTTTAGCGCCTGCATAGACGGAGAAAACAGTGAATGCTCAAAACTCTCAATGTGACCAACATAGTCAATGGAGGAACTTTGAATATCATGCGCTAAGCGATAACTTTGCATACGCATTGAACCAGACACGTTTACCGCTTCTGCATCATTCAAAGACGATGCTAACGTTATAATAGCGAAGCTAATTGTTGCAAACGACATCATCACAATGCTAAACATTGCCTTGGCAATTGTGCCAATCAGCGACCTTTCAACTCTTCTAACCAAACCTGTGCATTTCCTTCATTTTGACGTCTGTCGTCTTTCTTAATATTTTGAATCACTGTCAAAGACCAACAATATGTGATCACTCTCGCTGGAAATTATTGATCTAAAACAACGCTTACCCTTAATTACCTCCTTATAGGTATTTAAGAAAATAGCCTGAAAACTACAATTTTCATATGGATAAGTGAAAATTGTGGCTTAACAACATTGAGCTACAATCTATCTATCGCTTACAAATTATAAGGTGATTGTAGTGGTCGATTTAGCCAGACGTCGATTGTTCTCGCGTAAAACTGTTGAAGACTCAGCAATAATAATGCCTTGGGTTAAATCAGCAGCTTCGTTTACCGACGATTGTACACGTTGCGGCAAATGCGTTTCTGCTTGTGAAACCAAGGTCATTATTAATGGTGACGGTGGTTTTCCAACCGTAGATTTCAGCCGAGGCGAATGCACATTTTGTTATCAATGTGCTGAGGTTTGTCCCGAGCCTATTTTCCTTCCACAGTCCAGTTCACCTTGGCAAATTAAAGCAGATATCAAACAGAATTGTTTGGCGTATCAAAACGTTGAATGTCGTAGCTGTGGAGAAACATGCGACACCATGGCGATTCAGTTTAAGTTGCAACTCAACAAAGTTGCACAACCAGTTATCAATGTTGATGACTGCAGTGGTTGCGGAGCATGTGTTTCTGTATGCCCAACAGCAGCTATCCATGTAAGCAACGCAATATAAAAATGAGAGTAATGTATGTCACTGAATGAAGTGCACATTTCAAGTTTGGTGATTCATGTGCTTCCACAGCATCTTGAATCAATAAAGGCTCAAATCGAAGAATTCGAGAATGCAGAAGTCTACGGTGACAGCCCTGAAGGCAAAATTGTGGTGGTTCTAGAAACTGAGAATCAAGGTTTTATTACCGACACTATTGATGCCATCAACAATTTACCTAACGTGCTAAGCACTGTTTTGGTCTATCACCAAATCGAAACAGATTTAGAGCAGTTGGACGAAGACACTGGAATTCAACAATCCCAAACAGAGGATGAAGTATGAAAATGACAAGACGAGCGTTTGTGAAAGCAAACGCAGCAGCATCAGCTGCAGCTATCGCTGGAGTAACATTACCAGCATCTGCTGCAAACCTGATTGCTAGCACAGATCAAACCAAAATTACCTGGGACAAAGCGCCTTGTCGTTTCTGTGGTACTGGCTGCTCGGTTTTAGTGGGTACACAAAATGGTCGTATTGTGGCTACTCAGGGTGACCCTGAAGCACCAGTAAACAAAGGCCTGAACTGTATCAAAGGTTATTTCCTTTCTAAAATCATGTACGGTAAAGACCGTCTTACTCAACCTCTGCTTCGTATGCGCAATGGCGAATACGCTAAAGATGGAGACTTCACCCCTATTTCTTGGGATCAAGCGTTCGACATTATGGCTGAGAAGTGGAAAGCCTCTCTTGCTAAAAAAGGTCCAACAAGCGTCGGTATGTTTGGTTCAGGTCAATGGACGGTTATGGAAGGTTATGCCGCAGCTAAATTAATGAAGGCTGGTTTCCGTTCAAACAACATCGACCCGAATGCTCGTCACTGTATGGCGTCTGCAGTAGTAGGCTTCATGCGTACTTTCGGTATTGATGAACCTATGGGTTGTTACGACGACCTAGAAAATGCGGACTCCTTTGTTTTATGGGGTTCGAACATGGCGGAAATGCACCCTATTCTTTGGAGCCGTTTGACTGACCGTCGTTTGAGCGAACAGCACGTAAAAGTAAACGTACTGTCTACTTACTATCACCGTTCATTTGAGCTAGCTGATCACGGTTACATTTTCCATCCACAATCTGACCTAGCAATTGCCAACTTCATCGCAAATTACATCATTCAGAATGACGCAGTAAACTGGGACTTTGTTAACAAACACACCAACTTCAAACAAGCAGTGACTGATATCGGTTATGGTCTGCGTGATGAGCACCCGCTACAGAAGAAAGCAAAAAATGCCAATAATGGCTCAATGAGCAGCATCTCTTTTGAAGAGTACAAAAAATCAGTAGCACCATACACTGCCGCTAAAGCATCAGAAATGTCAGGTGTGAGCGAAGAGAAACTGATCACTCTTGCGAAACAGTACGCAGATCCAAATACCAAAGTAATGTCGCTTTGGACCATGGGTATGAACCAACATACACGCGGTGTATGGATGCAAAGCCTTGTGTATAACCTCCACTTGCTGACTGGTAAAATTGCGACTCCGGGTAACAGCCCGTTCTCGCTAACAGGTCAGCCATCGGCTTGTGGTACTGCACGTGAAGTAGGTACCTTTGCTCACCGTCTGCCTGCAGACATGGTCGTTGCAAACCCTAAACACCGTGAAATCGCAGAAAAAGTGTGGAAGTTGCCTGAAGGAACAATCCCACCGAAACCTGGTTTCCACGCGGTTCTTCAAGACCGTATGTTAAAAGACGGCGTGCTGAACTGTTACTGGGTTCAATGTAATAACAACATGCAAGCCGGTCCAAACATCAATGAAGAACGTCTACCGGGTTACCGCAACCCAGAAAACTTCATCGTTGTTTCTGATCCATACCCAACAGTGACAGCACAAGCCGCTGACCTGATTCTGCCAACGGCGATGTGGGTGGAAAAAGAAGGAGCTTATGGTAACGCAGAGCGTCGTACTCAAGCTTGGTACCAACAAGTCGGTACTGTCGGTGAAGCAAAATCTGACTTATGGCAGCTAATGGAATTCTCTAAACGCTTCAAGATGGAAGAAGTGTGGCCAGAAGAATTGTTAGCGAAAATGCCTGAATACCGTGGCAAAACTATGTTTGATGTGCTTTACAAAAACGGTCAGATCGACAAGTACCCAGTGAGCGAAGCTCGTGAACTGAACGATGACGCTCACCACTTTGGTTTCTATGTGCAAAAAGGTATTTTCGAAGAGTACGCTGTTTTCGGTCGCGGTCACGGTCACGATTTGGCACCTTACGATATGTACCACCAAACTCGTGGTCTACGCTGGCCTGTAGTTGATGGCAAAGAAACACTATGGCGCTACAAAGAAGGCTCCGATCCGTATGCGAAGGAAGGTACAGGCTGGGATTTCTACGGTAAACCAGACGGTAAGGCATGGATCATCTCTGCCCCATACGAAGCGCCACCTGAAGTGCCAGATGCAGAATACGATTTGTGGCTATGTACTGGTCGTGTTCTTGAACACTGGCACACAGGTAGTATGACTCGACGTGTACCTGAACTTTACAAAGCCTTCCCTGATGCTGTGTGTTTCATTCATCACGAAGATGCTGTCGCACGAGGTTTGCGCCGTGGTGATGAAGTCGTTATTGCTAATAAGCGCGGCGAAGTTAGAGCGCGTGTAGAGACTCGTGGTCGTAACAAGCCGCCAAAAGGCTTGGTATTCGTACCATTCTTTGATGCTCGCATTCTGATCAACAAGTTGATCCTAGATGCTACCGACCCACTTTCAAAACAAACGGACTTCAAAAAATGTCCAGTTAAAATCACGAAAGTGGCATAAGTAAAGCAAGCGTATAAAGGCTGCCCTTCAGTAACATTTTCGGGCAGCCACATTAAAGAATTTAGCCATTAGGCGGAGAATGTAATATGAAAAAATTACTGGTTGCACTGTTATCTGTAGGTGCTGTTTTATCCGGCGTAGCTTTTGCGCAAGCTGAGTTGGATCTTCCGGGCGGAACGGGTGGTTTAGAGTCGCTACGTGGTTCTAGTCTTCTTGAAGAAACACGAAGCGCAGACGAAATGAAAAAAATTCCTCGTGAACAAGCATTAGAAACGGATTATGTATATCAGCCGCCACTGATTCCACACTCAATTCGTAACTACGAAGTCACGAAAGATGCGAATAAGTGCTTATCTTGCCACAGCTGGAAAAATGCCAAAGATATGGGCGCTACTAAGATTAGCGTAACGCACTTCCTTAACCGCGAAGATGCGGTACTTGCCGACGTATCTCCTCGTCGTTATTTCTGTTTGCAATGTCACGTACCTCAAGCGGACGCTCAACCTTTGGTTGAAAATGACTTTAAGCGTGTTGAATCACTTCGCTAAGCAAACCACACAATAAGAGGCGATTATGAAACTACTTAAAGCGTTTTGGAGTAAGTTAACTAGGCCAAGTAAAGCAGCGGCAGGTGTTGTCTTATTCTTGGGTTTTGCTGGCGGCTTACTCTTTTGGGGCGCATTTAACACGGGTATGGAAGCAACCAACACAGAAGAGTTCTGTTCTGGTTGTCACGCTCCTATCGTTGCGGAGATCCAAGAAACGGTTCACTACTCTAACCGTTCAGGCGTGCGAGCTATTTGTTCTGACTGCCACGTACCTCACGAATGGACGGATAAAATTGTGCGTAAAGTTCAGGCATCCAAAGAGTTGTTTGCACACTACGTAACGAAAACTATCGATACTCCAGAAAAATTCAAAGAGCGCCGCGCGCACTTAGCCGAGCGTGAATGGGCAAGGATGAAAAAGAACGACTCGCTCGAATGTCGTAACTGTCACCAATTTGAATTTATGGACTTCTCAGAGCAAAGTGAACGTAGTGTTCAACAACACTCTACTGCCTTAGCGTCTGGTGAAAAAACGTGTGTTGACTGCCACAAAGGTATCGCACATAACCTGCCAGATATGCACGGCGTAGAAGGCTGGCAATAACAAGGAGCACAGAAATGAGTACACTTGAATCCGTTATCTGGCATGTCCTTGGTTACAGCGCAATGCCAGTCATTATCCTAGGTGGCTTTGTCGGAGTCGCAGCCGTTTCGATTGGCATTCTGTCCCTGACTAAAGATAAAGAGTCGTAAACGTAAGTTATCTCTGACGATTTTTTACCTAACTTTACCCAAATCCGGTGCTCAGCACCGGATTTTTTATTTTAGTTAAAGCTAAATTAATAACGTGCAATAAATTGGGATCTGACACCTGTTTATTTCACAATTTTTACATTAGCTTTTACTTATACAGATAAAAATTCAGGGACAGTGATTATGGCGAACTACAGTTGGATTCAAAGATTATTGATTGTTCCGCCAATCGTATTGGGTGCTATTGTTCTCTTTATTGCCCCCAGCATGAAAGCAGAACCGCCAAAAACAGAACAAGCAGGCGCAACAAAAGTCGTTCGTGTGATCAAAATGAAACCTCTTGCCATTCAACCTAGTGTTATCGGTTATGGCTACACTCAGCCGGCACAAGAATGGCAAGCTCAAGCGGAAGTTGAAGGAAGAGTGATATGGGTGTCTGATAACTTCAAAAACGGGGCTTTTGTGGCGAAAGATGAACCTTTATTAAGACTCGATGACTCCGCTTATCAACTCGCGATCACTAAACTCAATGCTGAACTGGACGTTTCTAAACTCAAACATCAAACCCTAGGCGTAAGTTATTCCATTGCCGAACAAGATTACAAACTGCAACAAGAAGAATACCAACGCAGTGAGCGGCTAGCGAAAACCGGTCATCTTTCTCAAACTGAAAAAGACAAAGCCAAGCGCGATCTACTAAGCAAACAACAGTTGCTGCAAAACCTGAAAAATGAACAAGCGATCACGGTTGCTGAACAGCAAGTATTGAATGCTGAGCTGGAAATTGCACGACGTGATCTTAGCCATACCGAAGTAAGAGCGCCCTATGACCTTCGCATCACGGCTACCAATATTGATGTTGAAGAGTATGTCAACAAAGGACAAGCACTGCTCCAATCCGATGCAATGGACTCGGTAGAAGTGCTTGCTCAGTATTCGATTGGCAAGATGAGACCACTGCGCCGCGCGAATCAGTCGCAAAGCTTCGATAACTCATTGCACAGCGATTTAGAAGCCACGGTCACTTTAACCACAGGAGAGAGGCAGATTCACTGGCAGGGTGTTGTAGACCGAAGTGGCGGCTTTATTGATGCTCAGACACAAAGCCAGACCCTAATTGTCCGCATTCTTGAGCCTTATCGCCAAGCTCAGCCGGGGAAAAAGCCACCTTTGATTCGCGATACTTTTGTTAAAGTCACTCTGAAATCCCCCCAGCTAGATAACCAACTGATTGTACCGATCAACGCAATTCACAGCGGTAATGTCTATGTGGTGAAAGAGAACAAACTCGCTATTCGACCTGTTGAAATCGATTTTACTCAAGGCCAAATTGCGGTTCTGAAATCTGGCGTCAGTGAAGGAGACATGGTAGTGGTGAGTCAATTGCAGCCAGCAGTTGAAGGTATGAAATTAAAAGCTCAGCCAGATAAATCCATGGTTCAGTGGGTTAGCCAGCAAGCAAAGGGAGATGAATGATGATCGCCTACTTTGCTCAACATAAAACTGCGGCCAACGTTTTGATGATTGCTATCCTGCTGCTCGGGATTTACGCACTGCCTAAAATGCAAAAGGACACATTTCCTTTAGCGCCGACCACCAATATTGAAGTGAAAGTCAGCTATCCAGGTGCTTCGCCTAAAGAAGTGGCGGATGAGATTTGCATTCCTCTTCAAGACGCAATGGACAAGCTAGATGGAATTTATGAGTTCACTTGTGATGCACGAGAAAACGTGGCAATTGGTAATGTGGAAATCAACCGTGGCGAAAACATCGATATTCTGACCAGTGAAGTGCAGCAAAAAGTGAATGCGATTAGCGACTTCCCTGAGCGCGCCGAACAACCAACAGTGACAAAACTCGACCGCATTGCTTCCGTTGTCAGCATCGCAATTACCGGCCCTATGTCTGATCAAGATCTCTACTGGTATGCAAACAAAGTAAAACAAAATCTTAAAGCCAGCCCAGAGATTGCCCAAGTGACCATAAGTGGTTTCTCTGATCAAGAGATTGAAGTCTCCGTTCCAAGCGAAACCTTAAGGCAATTTGGCTTAAGCATATCTGATCTTTCGAATCGAATTCAGCAAGAGAACGTCAGTATTCCGGCGGGAACAATGAAAAATGATTTATCAGAATCCAGTATTCGTTTTGACCAGCTTGCTAAACAGGTGGATGACATCGGGAACTTGATGATCAACAGCACCACTCAACTTCGTTTGAAAGATATTGCCTCGATTGAGCAAAAGTTTGCACTTGAGGAAGATAAAATTCTGTTTAACGACAAACGAGCGGCGCTACTTCAGGTATCGAAAAACCAGAATCAAGATACCATCAAAGTGCGTGAAGTTGTTCAGCGCCTCATCGACAAAGAACAAGCTATGGCTCCACAAGGGGTTGAGCTGAACATAACTCAGGATGTGAGCGTCAACATTAAGGAGCGTTTACGTATTCTAGGCAGCAATGGTGTTCAAGGTTTACTCCTCGCGTTCTTAGCTCTATGGGCATTCTTCAATATTCGCTTTAGCTTTTGGGTAACGATCGGCCTTCCTGTTTCTTTTCTCGGTACGCTGTTTATCATGCTGATTCTTGGTTACACCATCAATATGATGACCATGGTTGGACTGATTGTCGCCATTGGTATTCTGATGGATGATTCACTGATTATTGCAGAGAACATCGCGGCGAAACGTGAAGCTGGTATGGCTCCTGTTCAAGCGGCAATAGAAGGAACAAAGCAAGTACTACCCGGTGTTATCGCCTCTTTTGCTACCACCATTATGGTCGTAGGTCCATTAATGTTTTTAACCGGAAAGCTCGGTGATATCCTGCGCTATATTCCAATTGTATTGATGATGACTCTTATCGTGAGCTTAATTGAAGCCATGTTCATTCTGCCTTCACATTTAGCTCATCACCCTGATGTCGCCAATGGCAACCGCATTCGTAGAAGAATTACCGCTGGCTTTGAGTTTGCACGCGACAAAGGCTTTGTACCCTTATCTGTGATGGCAATGCGGGCTCCTTACCTTAGCATTGGTATTCTAATCTTTGTGGTTGCTGCAACCACAGCCACCTTCCCTGCTGGGTTACTTAAATTCAAAGCAATGCCAACCCTTGAGAGCGATACTCTACAAGCTCGAATACTACTCGACCAAGGCAGCTTGTTGTCGCAAACAGAAACTGTGGTGAACAAAGTCGAAAACGCTTTAAAAGAGATAGATAAAGAATACCAACAGAAGTTTGGCGAGACTCTGGTGAACAGTATTACCATTATGTACAACACCAACATTGATGCCTTTGATTCTGGTCCACACATGGCAACTGTCAGCGCAGATTTGTTACCCGCTCAATTTCGCCAACAAAGTATCAAAGACCTCATCCAAACTTGGAAAAGCAAAGTTGGTCCTACTGCTGATGTTATCGCTCTTAAATTTACAGACAAGGAACGGGGCGTAGCGGGTATCGGCATTGATATCCGTGTTCAGGGTAACGATCCACAAGCCCTCTATGCTGTAAACTTAGCTTTGATAAAGTGGCTCAAACAGTTCGATGGCGTATTCAATCTATCTTCGGATCTGCGATATGGACGCGATGACATCCAAGTCTCGCTTAAAGACCAAGCGGGCGTGCTAGGCGTGACAGCCGTGCAAGTCGCCCAAACGTTGAGAAATGCAGTGAAAGGCAACAATGACCTTACGGTGTTCCAAGACGGAGAAATCGTTGATATACGGGTTCGTCAAAGTGATTTTCTTCATCAAGCGACCATAGCAGAACTGAATGATCTGCTTATTACCGCCAATAATGGCAAGCTGATCCCGTTGATGGCTGTCGCTGATTTAATCCAGACTAAGGCCTTCTCAAGACTTAACTTGGTCAACGGCATTCCAACGGCTACCGTTCAAGGCAATATCAACACCCAAGTCGCCAACGCACGTGAAATCATGCAGCAGTTTTATAAAGACTTTGTGCCTAAAATGGCGCAGAAATACCCCGATGTGCATTTTGCTTCTCAAGGACAAGATAAAGAGAGTGCAGACACTGGCTCATCACTGCTCACCTATTTTGCTTTGGGCATTATTGGCGTGTACCTGATACTGGTATTTCTGTTCAAAAGCTTCGTTCAACCGTTTGCGGTTTTACTCGCCATTCCAATGGCATGGATTGGCGTAGTTTGGGGACACTTAGGATTGGGAATAGATTTGACGATTCCGAGCCTAGTAGGATTTGCCACCCTTGCGGGTATTGTGGTTAACGACAATATTCTGCTGGTCACTTTTGTGAAAGACAAAGTGGCAGAAGGAGAAGAACTTCGCCAAGCCTGTAAACTGGCCATTCACGATCGGTTCAGAGCAATATTGATTACATCGCTCACCACGTTTGCAGGATTACTCCCTTTGCTGACTGAAACCAGCACTCAGGCGCAGTTCCTAATTCCATTAATTGCCAGTATTGCGTTCGGTCTGGTAAGTGCAACACTGCTTGCTGCTGTGGTGGTCTCTTGCGTACTGCTCATTTTGAATGACATCAATCCCAAACTGTGTGGTCGTGATTTGACATTAGAAAATGCAGAGCACGCGTAATAGCGTGCTCAACCATACGTTAACGTTGAGTGGAAGCTACAAGGTACTGAGGAAAACGAGCATGATTGGCGTGAGCAGCATGGACACGAAGTAGCTGGTAATCCAACTGGTATTCGCTACCTCTTTGTCCAAACCATAAAGGACTGCTGGTAACGTACCCATAAATGCCGTGGGCATCACTGCCAGCACCAAGCACACCTTCGCGACCAATTGACCTTCAACCTGCCAAAGGTTAAACAGTGAAAGCATGACTAAAACCACCAGCACCGCACAAACAGAACGTGCAATGGTCGCCGTCATTGCCACTTTTTGCCAACGCTTTCCACCTTTCAAATTAAAGGTTAGCCCTACGGAAGCTATCAGCAAGAAAGTACCCACTGGGATTGTCCAATAGCTCACTGAAAGCAGAAATTCAGGACGTTCAATACCCGCCAAATTAAGCAGTAAACCGGCAGAAATTGCGCAAATAGCGATGAGGAAAATCGGGTCTTTCCAAGCTTGTTTGTTTTTTGTGGACTTGAGCGCTTCATCTTGCGATTTGGATTTTGCGTACGGGAAAACCAAACCAAAATAGGTCAGCTCTTCAAACAGTTTAAACAGAGCCATCATAGCCACACCGTTTTCACCGAATGTGATAAACAGAACAAGGTTACCCAGCGCACCAATGTTGTAGAGCGCCGTCACTGGAACAAGCGCTCCTGTTTGCACAGGCGTTAATTGATTCTTTTTTGCTACAACGATCCCGACCAAGGTACCCGCGGCGATCACACCTGCACCAATAAAAGGCAGATACAATAACTCAGTACGAATATTACTTAGCTGCCATAAAGAGACAAAGACACTAAACGGAATCAAAGCCATCAATGCTACTTTGGTTAAAACCAAACTGACAAAAGATGAACGCTGTTTAAGATAACGTTGGAAAAACAATCCCAGCACAAAACCGCTAAAAATAATGCCGAAAGTAAAGACGAATGGGTTCACAAAGATAGACCTTACATCTAATGCACAGACGCGTTTAGTTATCTCAGCTTAGCTAGGTCATTACAATGCTTTTCGGAAATTATTTCATATTTAAATAAATAATTTCACCAATGACAGAGCTAGATTGAACATTCGACATAAACGAAGGGAGCATTTCGCTCCCTTTGCTTTCACTTCTGACCCGTATTTATAGCCAACGGATGTTGTTATTGTTTAACAGTAGTGAAATGAGCAACAGCATTGCGGATAGCCTTAACCATTACATTAACGCCAACCATCACCATAACGCTTGCAACCAGTGAACCAAGGCCAAACTCGCTCACTGCGCCAATCGCTTCTGCGCCTTGTACTAGGCCATGACAAGCACTGAACGCTGCAATACTGATCATAGAAAGCCACTTAATAGCCCCTGTTTTGCGATACGCATACAGAGCAACAGGCAACGCAATCAAGGAACCTGCAACAAGCGATTCCACTACTGATGCATTCGACCATTCAACACCAACGAAGAAACCGGCCATTAAAGCTGCAGCAAAACAAGCGATGATTTGCGCCGATTTTTTGTAGCTATAGCTTGCCGCAAAAAATCCAATCAAGACCAGTGCAGCAAGATGGTCAATGCCCGTCAGCGGGTGCAAAAATCCTTCAGAGAAACTCGCATGCATTGCGTGCCCAGTATGGGCAAAGCTTGGTGAACTTGCGGCAAGTAGCGCGGCAGCAGAGATGATTTTGCTAAGAGATAGTTTCATTTAAAAATTCCTTCTTCTTTTTTTACAACAGCCTGTTAACGAGGCTCTATTAGATCTGTTCTGTGACGACAACATTCACTTCACGCTCTGCCAACATGCCCTGTTGAACGATAAAGTCGATGACGGTTTTTAAACCGTCGCCACGAATTAAGTTGGTAAACACAAATGGTTTTTCACCACGCATTTTCTTCGCATCTCTGTCCATCACTTCAAGTGAAGCATTAACCATAGGCGCGAGGTCGGTTTTGTTGATGATCAGCAGATCAGACTTAGTAATGCCAGGCCCACCTTTACGAGGAATTTTGTCACCGGCACAAACGTCGATTACATATAGAGTGAGATCGGATAGCTCAGGGCTAAATGTTGCACTGAGATTGTCACCACCACTTTCCACCAGCACCAATTCCAAACCCGGATGACGGTGCTGCAACTCGTCAATCGCTGCGAGGTTCATTGAGGCATCTTCACGAATAGCTGTGTGTGGGCAGCCACCGGTTTCAACTCCCATGATGCGATCAATATCCAATGCTTCATGGCGCATTAGAAACTCAGCGTCTTCCTTGGTATAAATGTCGTTCGTTACCACGGCAAGGTTGTAGTGTTCACGCATTGCTGAACATAACTGACGTAGCAACGCTGTTTTACCGGAGCCTACCGGGCCACCGACGCCTACTCGTAAACATTGTGTGCTCATATTTAACTCCTAAATAATCTTGAATATTGGGTCTCATGCCAGGCACTGACCATGGCAAAATTGGGTAAAGTAAGGCCGATATTGTCGTCACTGACGGATAATCCGGTTTCAATTGCCAGCTCTATCACTGGCATCATTTCAATCAGTACTTTCTGCGCAGAGGTCTGCCCAAGAGGTACGGTTTTACACGCCACCGTGACCTGATTTTCCAACCATGACCAGAGCCAACCTGTCGCCGCCACATCCAGCGGTACGTTAAAGTGCACACAAGCTTTGGCGTATAGCGGCAGGTAACTCATGCTGCGCGCTTTACTGTCTAGCTCAACGTTCAAACTGCTTAATAATCGATGAAGGGTTTGACCTAATTTCTGTTCTTCCATCACCAATTCTGCGGTTTCACGGTTAGCCAGTAACACCTGCTGCCAATATTCGATTTGGTTTAAATCGTTGATTTGCCAAGCCCGATAAAAGCGCTTTAACAGCGGTAGCTCTAAATTTGCCTGCCCACTTCTCAACAGCGGCGACAGCCATGCCTTTAAGCTTGCTTCATCCTTCACCCATTCCAGTTCCACCGCACCTTCCAAGCCTTGGCTATAGGCAAATGCACCTATTGGCAAACTTGGGCTACTTAAATGCAGCAGAGATAACAACGCCGAAATTTGCATTAGTGATGATGCTCCCCATGGCTTTTGTTGTGCGATTCGGTGTGCAAATGGTTATTGGAATGACCATGAGAATGGCTGTCCCCATGGGAATCACCGTAGTCGTGATCGTGTTGCTCGTGTTCATGTGAATGGTCATGCTCATGTCCGTGATGATGACCTTTACCACTGCCATGGTACGCCCCATTTTCTGGCGTGAATTCTGCCATTTGGGCTTCACACACCAGTCCCATCATTTCCACCATTTCTTGCAGTACATGATCCGGTTGGAATCGAAGCCAACATTGACCTATAGCCATAGGGACATGACGGTTACCCATGTGGTAACACGCCTTAGCGAACGTTTCCCAGTCATCGGTCTTTGCTGTGACCACCGCTTCTTTTTCCGCAACCACCACCAACACTTGTCCGCACTCGGTGTGCAAGTAGTCACCGTGTTTAAGCACATCACCACGTGGCAAAAACACCCCCACATCGAGACCTGACTGACTCGCAGTTCTGAATCGACCTTTCTGGCGCAGTGCATAAGGCAGAACGACATTGTCCAAAACTGCACCGTGGAAATGGTCAGAACGTCCTACAACTTTCAACATACAACTCTCCTTAGTTCCGTTTCTCAGAACAGCGAATAACGCTGTGCCAAAGGCAATTCTGTAGCGGGATCACACGTTAATAGCTGACCATCCGCCTTAACCTCATAAGTTTGCGGATCAACACTGATCACTGGCATGTAGTCGTTATGAATCATGTCGTTTTTCGTCACGTTACGACTGTTAAGGCACGCCGCTAACTCGCGTTTGAGCCCAAGCGTTTGCTGCAAGCCGTTTTCCATTGCAGCTTTGCTGGTGAAAGTTACTGACGTTGCAGCACCCGCAGTGCCAAATCCGCCAAACATGTAACGATAATGCACAGGTTGAGGGGTTGGAATTGACGCATTCGCATCCCCCATTGGCGCAGCCGCAATAAAACCACCTTTTATGATCAGTGCCGGTTTAACGCCGAAGAATGCCGGTTTCCACAACACGATATCCGCCAACTTACCCACTTCCAGCGAACCCACAACGTGAGAAATGCCATGCGCAATAGCTGGGTTAATGGTGTATTTAGCGATATAACGTTTGGCGCGGAAGTTATCCGACTGACGCTCTTCATCTTCTGGCAGTAAGCCGCGCTGCACTTTCATCTTGTGCGCGGTTTGCCAAGTACGACAAATCACTTCACCAACACGTCCCATCGCTTGAGAGTCAGAGGCAATCATCGAAAATGCGCCTAAGTCATGCAGAATATCTTCTGCTGCTATGGTCTCTTTACGGATACGAGAATCAGCAAACGCCACATCTTCAGGAATGTTGGGGTCGAGATGATGACACACCATCAACATGTCGAGATGCTCATCCACAGTGTTCACGGTGTATGGTCGAGTCGGGTTGGTTGAAGAAGGCAGTACATTCGGCTGACCACAGGCAACGATAATATCCGGAGCGTGACCGCCACCCGCGCCTTCGGTGTGATAAGTATGGATGGTGCGTCCTTTAAATGCCGCAAGAGTGTCTTCAACAAATCCCGATTCGTTTAACGTATCGGTATGAATCGCGACCTGAACATCGTACTTTTCAGCCACAGCCAAGCAGTTATCGATAGAGGCTGGCGTGGTTCCCCAGTCTTCATGTAACTTTAAGCCGCAAGCGCCCGCTTCGAGTTGCTCTTCCAACGCTTGCGGTAAACTGGCATTACCTTTACCAAGGAAACCAAAGTTCATTGGCATTAAGTCGGTGCTACGCAGCATTTGAGCGAGGTTCCAGGCGCCCGGAGTGCAGGTCGTGGCATTCGTGCCTGTTGCAGGTCCCGTACCGCCGCCCAACATGGTTGTTGTGCCTGACATCAGCGCTTCTTCAATTTGTTGCGGACAGATAAAGTGAATGTGCGCATCGATAGCACCCGCCGTCACAATATGGCCTTCTCCGGCAATCACTTCGGTGCTCGCGCCAATATGGATGGTCACGTTAGGCTGAATATCTGAGTTGCCCGCCTTGCCTATTGCGTGGATCTTGCCATCTTTGATACCGATATCGGCTTTGACGATACCCCAGTGATCAAGAATCAAAGCATTGGTGATCACACAGTCCACCACTTCATCACGGCATTTTTGCCCTTGTCCCATACCATCGCGAATCACCTTACCGCCACCGAATTTCACTTCGTCGCCATAAGTCGTAAAATCTTTTTCAACCTGAATCCACAACTCAGTGTCCGCTAAACGAACTTTGTCGCCAGTTGTCGGCCCGTACATATCGGCATACGCAGCCCTAGATATTTGTGCCATCTTCTATTCCCTATTCCTTGAATTCAGACTTTGCCCATCACTTGGGCGCGGAAACCGTACACTTCTCTCGCGCCATCCAGCTCAACCAGTTCTACGTTGCGAGTTTGTCCCGGTTCAAAACGCACCGCGGTGCCTGCCGCGATGTTCAAACGCATGCCTTTGGTTTTCTCACGCTCAAAGTCGAGTGCTGGGTTGGTTTCAAAAAAATGATAGTGGCTGCCCACTTGCACAGGTCGGTCACCGTGATTTACCACTGAAATACTCAAGGTTTTTCGGCCATCATTCAGTTCAATGGGTGTAGATTGCAGTTGGTATTCTCCAGGCTTCATAACGCCTCCTACTGAATCGGGTTATGAACGGTGACCAGTTTAGTCCCGTCAGGAAAGGTCGCTTCAACCTGTACTTCTTCTAGAAGTTCAGCAATGCCATCCATGACCTCGCTTTTGCTTAATAGCGTGCGCCCTTCACTCATCAGCTGCGCAACCGTTTTTCCTTCACGCGCACCTTCCATAATGGCTGCGGATATATACGCACTGGCTTCCGGATAGTTCAGCTTGATGCCTCTTGCCAAACGTCGCTCTGCTAATAACGCCGCCGTAAACAGCAGCAGTTTATCCTTGTCTCTTGGTGATAATTCCATATCGTCCCTCTGAAAATAGTTTGAAATCAGGTGTTCCAAATCCTTGGTGGGCAAGGCTCTATGCCCATCAGTATCGGTCGCAGGTTTTGCCAGCAACCTCGTAGTTGTTGTTGAGCCTGTTCACTGCAATCGCCCAAATAGCGAACCACAATGACACCTAATCGATGTGTCACACTGAGTGTCTGCTGACGGTTATCCAACATCTCTCTTAATTGCCCCACCGCTGCATCCGCATCACTGATACCAAAGATGATCAGCGTCCCCGAAACCAAATGTTGGTTAAAGCCGCTCATAGCGCTTAGAAGTGGGTCATCCGCAGACAAATACTGGCGCTCAAGCAGTATCGGCTTGTCTTCAAAGTAAACCGCCAAACGCTGTTCAACACTGCCGCTAATAAATGGCAGATGACTCTTAGGTCTGCCTAAACAAAACACATCAATACCGACGAATTTTGCTTCGCCATACAAGTTCACCCGTGTCGAAAGTTTGCCGTGCGCACCATCAAAAACGATGGTTTCCATTGGCATCCATTCGCAACTGGCATCGTGTACATCAATATGAACCTGTTGGCGTTGCGCCCCGCCTTGGCTATCTGCGCGATAGATTTTTCCCGCCGAAGGTGTAGTGATCAGCGCATGGCTGCCTTGTGCACATTCGACCTGAATGCTTAGGTCATCGCCCGATACCAAACCACCGGGAGGATGCAGCAAATAGACATGGCAAACCTCCTGCTCTGGATAGAACGGGCGTTGTACACGCAGTGGCCCTTGAAACGCCATTTGGTACATTCGAGACTTGTCACCATCAAAATCAAAACCTAGCGAGAGAAACGCTGGCCAGTGGCGCTCGGTTTGACTGATGAGATCGAACTTAGACATCAAATTCATAGCGCTACACCGTTAAGTATTCTTTGACCAGAGCATCATTGAGTTCTGTCATCTCACCTGCCGCCACTTGGCGTCCACGATCAAGAATGCTGAATCGGTCAGCCACTTTTCTGGCAAAAGGTAGCTTCTGTTCGACTAGCAATACCGTCAGACCAATCTCTTGATTCAAACGGCGAATGATGTCGCCAATTTCAGCCACCACGTTAGGTTGAATACCCTCTGTTGGTTCATCTAAGATCAGCAGTTTTGGGTTAATAACGAGCGCACGACCAATCGCAAGTTGTTGTTGCTGACCACCTGAAAGGTCACCTCCACGACGATGCAGCATCTCCTTCAATACTGGAAATAGTTCATAGATAAATTCCGGCACGTTTTTGCTTTTATCACCACGAATAGGCAGACCAATGCGCAGATTTTCTTCTACGGTCAGCAAAGGGAATATTTGGCGTCCCTGAGGCACATAACCAATGCCTAACGGGGCACGCTTTTCCGCAGCTAAGGGGGCAATGTCCTGACCGAGATATTCAATTTGCCCACTTTGAGTCGCGAGTAAGCCCATCACACACTGCAATAACGTGGTTTTGCCCACGCCGTTACGCCCCATTAAACAGGTGCATTTCCCCTCTTCCACATTGAGGTCTAAATCCCATAGGGTATGACTCTGCCCGTAGAATTGGTTTAGTCCCTTCACCGTTAACATGCTTCTTCTCCCAAATAGACTTCAACCACTTTGGGGTTGCTTTGTACTTGATCCATCGTACCTTCAGCCAGTACCGAACCTTGATGAAGTACCGTGACGTTTTTCGCTATCGAACGGACAAAATCCATATCGTGTTCCACCAGCACTATGGTGCGCTCCCCAGCGAGGCTAGTCAGCAGCTCACCTGTTCTGTCCATTTCCTGATGTGTCATTCCCGCGACAGGTTCATCCACCAGCAGCAGTTTCGGGTTTTGCATTAGCAGCATGCCGATTTCTAACCACTGCTTTTGTCCGTGAGACAGAGCACCGGCAAGTAAAAAGCGTTGAGGCTCTAAGCCAATCTGCTTTAGTACGTAGTCGATGTAATCAATATCTGAAGAAGAAAGCTTGGCAAACAAGGTTGAACGCACGGTTTTTGCTCCCGCCATCGCCAGTTCAAGGTTGTTAAATACCGTTTGGTTTTCAAACACCGTCGGTTTTTGAAATTTACGACCGATCCCCGCTTGAGCGATTTCCGGTTCACTCAGTTCAAGCAGATCGATATTCTGCCCAAACCACGCACTGCCACTGTCTGGGCGAGTTTTACCGGTAATGATGTCCATCATGGTGGTTTTACCTGCACCATTAGGGCCGATAATGCAGCGCAGCTCTCCTTCGTTGATGTACAAATTGAGATCGTTTATCGCTTTGAAGCCATCAAAACTAACGGTTAAACCTTCAAGGTAAAGCAAGCAGCCATGACCAACAGACAGCATTGGATTTACTTTCGGCACAAGGAAATCATAGACATGTTCACGGTCAGTCATTGACCTTGCAAAATCTCTCAAGCTCATGCGTTTGCCTCCTTGGTTTTAATAAGCCCAACCACACCTTTTGGCAGGAACAGCGTCACTAACACAAACATAGCGCCAAGGCTAAACAGCCATACCTCTGGTAGCGCAGCAGTTAAATAGGTTTTGGCATAGTTCACCGCTAATGCCCCCACCACCGCGCCGTACAGGGTTGCGCGACCACCCAATGCAACCCAAACCACCAGCTCAATCGAGTTCAAAGGAGAAAATTCAGAAGGGTTGATGATGCCCACTTGCGGTACATACAGAGCACCGGCAATACCAGCTAACACAGCCGAAAAACAGAAAATTGCTAACTTGATGTATTCCACTTTGTAACCCGTGAAGCGGGTACGAGATTCGGCATCGCGCACTGCCATTGCTACTCGCCCTAAACGGCTCACCACAATAAAACGACACGCCAGATAACCAAGACCGAGCGCGATACCTGACAGCACAAACAAAGTGATGCGCGTAGAGTTTTCCTGTAGATCAAAGCCCAAGAGATCTTTGAAATCCGTTAAACCGTTATTGCCGCCAAAACCCATTTCATTACGGAAAAATGCCAACATTAACGCGTATGTCAGAGCTTGTGTGATGATTGACAGATATACCCCAGTGACACGAGAACGAAACGCCAGCCAACCAAAGACAAACGCCAGCACGCCAGGTGCGAGAACGATCATTAGTGCTGCAAACCAGAACTGGTCAAACCCGTGCCAAAACCAAGGCAACTCTTTCCAGTTTAGGAACACCATAAAATCTGGCAGTTCAGGGTTACCATAAATGCCACGGTCACCAATCTGACGCATCAGATACATACCCATCGCATAGCCACCTAGCGCAAAGAACGCTGCGTGACCTAAGCTCAGAATGCCTAAATAGCCCCAGACCAAATCAACAGCGACAGCAAGCAGCGCGTAAGTCAGGTATTTCCCCATCAAAGTGACGGTATAAGTGGAAATGTGTAGTGCACTTCCTGAACCCACCAACATGTTCAACGCCGGTATCACACATAATGCGGCTGCCAGAACCAGCAGAAATGTCATGGTAGAGCGATCAAATAACTTCGGTTGATACACCATGATTATCCCTCCGCAGAACGCCCTTTCTGAGGAAATAGTCCTCGGGGCTTTTTCTGAATAAATAGAATGATGAACACAAGCACTAGGATTTTTGCCAATACGGCACCGGCCCATGGCTCAAGAATTTTGTTTGCTACGCCCAAAGACATGCCCGCAACCAGTGTTCCCCACAAATTACCCACGCCACCAAACACCACCACCATAAATGAATCGATGATGTAAGCTTGACCGAGGTTTGGTCCTACGTTGGTGAGCTGACTTAGAGCCACACCTGCAATACCTGCAATGCCTGAACCTAAACCAAAGGTCATAGCATCCACCCATTCTGAGCGAACCCCCATCGCACGCGCCATGCTGCGGTTTTGCGATACGGCACGAACCTCAATACCTAAGCGGGTGTAGTTCAAAATCAGGTACAAAAGTGCAAACACAATCAGACAGAACACAATGATGTATAAGCGATTTAACGTCAGGCTAAGCAGAGGGTTAATTTCAATCACACCTTGCATAAAATCTGGTGTAGAAACAGAACGGTTTAGTGGAGAGAAAACCGTACGAACCGCTTGTTGCAGAATAAGGCTGATGCCGAATGTTGCTAACAGTGTTTCTAATGGTCGACCATACAAAAAGCGGATCACGCAACGTTCAATCAGTACACCAGCAATTGCAGACACAACAAACGCCAGAGGGATGGAGATAAATACAGATAAACCGATGTGTTCTGGCATTAAGGTTTGAACCACATAAGTGGTGTAGGCGCCCAACATGATGAGTTCGCCGTGTGCCATGTTGATGACGCCCATGACACCAAAGGTAATAGCAAGACCAATCGCCGCCAGCACTAGTACAGAACCAAGACTTAGACCGAAAAACAGGGTTTGCGTCATGTCTGCCACTTTCTCACGCTGCTCAATACTGCTTAATGCAATACGAGCAACACCAATTAGTGCGTTGTCAGGATTCTCGCTAATAAACTGATTGAGCGCGTTACGAGCCGTCGGTTGGTAGCTGGGTTTGAGGGTATCAATCGCTTGAGCAAGGACATTGTCATCGCTACTGTTTTTCAAATCATAGATAGCTAGAGCCGTTGTTCCTAAGTCTTTCACTTTGGCATCAGACTCTTTCACTAAGTGGTCTTTCAGGAGTTGATAACTCTCTTCATCCATCGAACCCATTAACTGGTTAATCGCGTCAATACGCTTGTCCGGATTAGGATGAGAGATACTTAACGCGGCGATTGCCGACTTTAACTTGCCACGCAGACTGTTGTTGATACCGACCTTTTTAATCGCGCGGGAATTTACTGTGGATTGAGAATTTGCGGTCGATGTATCGCCATCATTGGTCGAAAAAAGTGGCTGAATCGTGTAAGCACTGCCCTCTTTGGCTTTAATTACTACCAATGTTGAACTTGATTTCTCAACATATAAATCGCCATTCAGTAGCAGACTCAATACTTCAACCGCTCGCTCGTCACCACTTTGTAGAATTCTATCCACACCCGATTCGATTTGATTGAACTTAAGTGTTGAAATTGCTTGTAAGCCTTCATCAAATGAAGCGCTCGTCTCGGCTTGCGCCAAAGAAGTCACACATAAGGCTGTCATCCCAAGCAGCCACACCAGACCGATTCGTCTGGTATTGAGTGCGATGGAATAAATACGCTTAATTAAGACCATGAGTAACCCTTTCTAACTCGGCTATTTGCCCAGCCTCTAAAATCCATTTCTTGCTTGAGCAAGAGGATAAGTGGGGCTTTCGCTCCCACTTATGTCGTTGCGTCAGACTAATGTCGTAAAACAGCAGGAAGGTCTGCTTTACTAATTAGAAGTTCTGACCAGAACACTTACCTGTTTTCACGTTGTAGTTACCGCAGCTAAGTGGCGCACGCCAATCTGAAATCAAATCTTTAGAACCCGGTAAGAAATCAGACCATGCATCGCCCGCAACCAAACCAGCCGTTTCCCAAACAGTTTGGAACTGACCGTCATCTTGGATTTCTCCAATCAAAACAGGTTTAGTGATGTGGTGGTTAGGCATCATGGTTGAGTAACCGCCAGAAAGGTTAGGTACAGAGGTCCCAATCAGCGTGTTTTGTACTGCTGCTGGATCTGTTGTGCCTGCCGCTTCAACCGCTTTCACCCACATGTTGAAACCGATGTAAGTCGCTTCCATTGGGTCGTTGGTGGTGCGTTTGTCGTCTTTGGTAAATTTGTGCCACGCTTCGATGAACTCTTCGTTTGCTGTTGAATCAACACTTTCAAAGTAATTCCACGCGGCTAAATGACCGACTAGTGGAGCCGTATCCATACCAGAAAGCTCTTCTTCACCGACGGAGAACGCCACCACTGGAATTTGGTCTGCGGTTACACCTTGGTTACCCAATTCTTTGTAGAAAGGTACGTTCGCATCACCGTTAACCGTAGAAACCACCGCTGTTTTCTTACCCGCAGAACCGAATTTTTTAATGTCAGATACAATGGATTGCCAATCAGAGTGACCGAAAGGCGTGTAGTTGATCATGATGTCTGATTCCGCCACACCTTTGCCTTTCAAATACGCTTCAAGGATTTTGTTGGTAGTACGAGGGTAAACATAGTCAGTACCTGCGAGAACCCAACGCTTCACACCTTGATCCATTAGATAATCAACCGCGGGAATCGCCTGTTGGTTTGGCGCAGCGCCTGTGTAGAATACGTTTTTCGAAGACTCTTCACCTTCGTATTGAACTGGGTAGAACAGAATGCTGTTCAACTCTTCAAATACTGGCAGTACAGATTTACGAGATACTGAAGTCCAGCAACCGAATACTGCTGAGACTTTGTCTTTTGAAATCAATTCGCGTGCTTTTTCAGCAAACAGAGGCCAGTTAGACGCTGGGTCAACAACCACAGGCTCTAGCTTTTTACCTAGCAGGCCACCCTTTTTGTTTTGCTCTTCAATCAGCATCAACATTGTATCTTTCAGTGTTGTTTCACTAATTGCCATAGTGCCTGACAATGAGTGCAACACACCGACTTTAATCGTGTCTGCTGCTAGTGCATGTGCACTCAGTAGTGACGCCGCCAGTACTGCAGTGGAGAGAAATTTCCGTTTCATTTTTCATCTTCCCTTGATTAATAAATGGTCCAAACTTACACCCCCAATGACAGGCATCAGAAGCAAGCTCCGGAAAAGTATCGGTGAGATAGAGAGTTAGCGGTATGCGCGTATTGCGCACTTTGTCTACGTCAAACTACGCATATTAGATTTAAACAAATCGAGCTATACTCGCGCGATCAAGGTATAAATAGAGTTGGTCGCAACCTGTTTTCAAGCGAAACACACAACAAGCTGCCAATGCCCATACTTGCAAGGAGTGCAGGTAAGAACTTAAAGGATTAAGAGACAATGAGATGCAGAAGGTTCCGATAACGCGCAGGCGTTATAACAAACTGGTTGGCAATGAATTACTGGAAGATTTTGCGCTGCGTTTTACCGCCAAACGTGCAAGAAAGTGGTCCGCAGGCTGGATAGCTAATACCGCTTTGGGTATCGTTTCGTTTCTGGTTCTTGAAGCCATCGGCGGCACTATCACTCTCAACTACGGTGTTATTAACTCGCTTTGGGCGATAGTCGGCGTTTCTCTGGTGGTCATTTTAAGTGGCATACCTATCTGCTATTACGCCGCCAAATATGGTGTTGATGCCGACCTACTTAGTCGTGGTGCAGGCTTTGGCTATATTGGCTCGACCATAGTGTCACTTATCTACGCTTCGTTCACCTTTATCTTTTTTGCCCTCGAAGCCGCTATTATGTCGATGGCGATAGAACTGCTGTTTGGGATTCCGCTGTTTTGGGGATACATCATCAGCGCCGTGATAGTGATTCCGTTAGTAGCGTTGGGTATATCAAACATCGGACGGTTTCAGATGTGGTCACAGCCGCTTTGGCTCGCAATGCAGCTCATTCCTCTGTTCTTCGTTTTCTCTCACCCAGACAGTCAAATTGACCAATGGCTTTCCTACGGGGGCTTGGTTGGACACAGCCCGGAGTTCGATTGGATGTTGTTTGGCGCTGCATCGGCAGTACTACTTTCGGTTGTGGCGCAAATTGGTGAACAGGTCGATTTTCTGCGCTTTCTTCCCGCACAAACTCCATCCACTAAATTGCGTTGGTGGGCTGCGATGCTGATCGGTGGCCCAGGATGGATGCTATTTGGCGCGTTGAAAATCGCACTGGGCAGTTTCTTGGCGTGGCTTGCTATCAGTCACGGTATTGCGCCAGATCTGGCAGGAGACCCTGCGCATATGTACGTCAATGTATTCAGATATATGACTGACAACACCAAACTCGCCCTTATCTGCGCTGGTCTGTTCGTTATCATTTCCCAACTGAAAATTAACGTCGCCAATGCGTATGCTGGATCTCTGGCTTGGTCGAACTTCTTCTCACGTTTAACCCATCACCACCCCGGTCGCGTGGTGTGGATGATTTTTAACGTTCTGATTGCCTTGTTGTTGATGGAGCTTGGTGTTTATCAACTCATTGAACAGACACTGCAAATTTATTCGGTGTTGGTGCTCTCTTGGATAGGCAGCATAGTGGCCGATTTAGCCATCAACAAACCACTTGGGCTTAGCCCGAAACACATCGAATTTAAACGTTCTAAGCTGTATGACATTAACCCCGTAGGGTTGGGTTCAATGATCATTGCATCCTTGTTTGGATTCGCGGCCCACTTTGGCGTGTTTAATGATGTAATCAAAGCATTCGCCTCATATCTTGCGTTTATTCTGCCATTTATCACTGCTCCATTAATTGCTCTCGCGACACGCAGTCGCTACTACTTAGTCCACGACGAAATCATTGTTCACCATGGACATCAAGAACATGAGTGTGTGGTTTGCCAACACACATTCGAGGAAGAAGACATGGCGATATGCCCTGCTTATCAAGGTCACATCTGCTCACTTTGCTGCTCTCTCGATGTTCGTTGCCATGATAAGTGCCGCCCGCAAGCCACCTTTCACGCACAGGTTAAACACGCATTAAAGCCTTATTTACCGCTCGCATGGATAAACAAACTCTCCTCTTCTATCAGCCAATTTTTTATGGTGATGGTATTAATGAGCCTTACGATTGGCGCGATTCTCGCCCTGGCTTACAGCCAGGTTCCGAGTTTAGATCCAACCAAAATGAATGCGCTCTCTATCAGTCTGTTTAAAGCCTTTGCATTGCTGCTGATTCCAATTGGGATAATCAGTTGGTTATTTGTCTTGGCTAGAAGCAGCAGCAGCCTTGCGATGAAAGAGCTTCAAGCACACACCAATTTGCTTTCTGATGAAATTACCGCGCACGAGAAAACCTCTCTGGAGCTTGAACGGGCAAAGAAAAAAGCAGAAAACGCCAACGACGCGAAAAGTCGTTATCTGGCTGGGCTGAGTCATGAATTGAGAACACCGCTTAACGTGCTACTCGGTTACGCCCAACTGCTCAGCAAGGATAAAGAGTTAACGCCGAAAAAACGCCAATATGCCGAAACACTGGAACGAAACGGTAAGCATCTGGGTGATTTACTGGAAAGTCTGTTAGAGATTTCAAAAATTGAAGCGGGGCGATTAGAGCTGCATCGGGACTCGTTTAACCTGCATTCTTTATTGCAACAACTGGTTGAAATGTTCCGAATGCAAGCAGAACAAAAACATCTCGCCTTCCATTATAGTTGTGCTGGTCATTTACCGGTGTTTATCAGTGCTGATAAGCAAAGGCTGAGGCAGATCCTTATTAATATGCTCAATAATGCGGTTAAATACACAGAATCTGGGCATGTACACTTCTCGGTGACGTATCGAAACCAAGTTGCACGCTTCAGTGTTGAAGACTCGGGGATTGGTATTTCACCAAACGAGCAGCAACTGATATTCCGCCCTTTTGAGCGTATTCAATCTGACCATACCAAGCATATCAGCGGAACAGGTTTGGGATTAACCATCTCTAATGCGCTAGCCGACTTGATGGGTGGTGAAATTGAATGTGTCAGCGAAAAAGGCAAAGGCAGTACCTTTACCTTGAAAATGATGTTGTCAGAAGTGAATGATTATCTGAATGAGCCTGAATTAACTAACCTTGATGTCACTGGTTATAAAGGACCGAAGAAAACCATTCTGGTAGTAGACGATATTGATGACCAGCGTATGCTTATCAGCAATATTCTAAGTCCTCTCGGATTTAATGTCCTTCAAGCAAATTCCGCACAAGCGGCATTGGAACTGGCGGAAAGCAAAGCGATCGACATTTTCATGCTGGATATTTTTATGCCACAAGTGAATGGCTGGCAATTGGCTATTAAATTACGTCAAAAGCACTACTATCAACCTATACTCATGCTCTCAGCTAATATTCAGGAGTTAGAAACCAACAATCAGCTATACAGTTATCACAATGGCTACCTGACCAAGCCCGTTTCACTGTCACTCCTGCTTGGAAAACTGAGCCAATTGTTGGGCATTGAATGGGTATATCAACCTGATGAAAAAGAGCGCCATCAAGAAATGGCGGACTTCTACCCGAATCATTCTGAACTTTATAAATTGAAAAGTTATGCCGAGATCGGATTTATGTCCGCATTCAGTGACCTGCTCGATCATTTAGAAAGCAACGGTCACCAAGGAACAAAATTTATCAGCACCATGCGAGAAGAGGCGCACCATTGCCGCTTCGCAAACATCGTCGAACATATTAATGGATTAATAGATTCATGAACGGTTTCTCAGCGAAAAACATCATCGTATTAGTCGTCGATGACTCTCCTGAATCATTGGGAATGTTAAACGCAACACTCAATGAAGCGGGACTTACCGTGCTGGTCGCACTGGACGGTCATCAGGCATTATCGATAGTGGAAAAAATCCAGCCAGACGTCATCTTGCTTGACGCCGTCATGCCCGTACTGGACGGCTTCGATACCTGTTTGAAGTTAAAGGAACGCTTGCCAGCGATTCCTATCATTTTTATGACGGGGTTAAATGACTCCAAACACGTCATCAAAGGGTTTGAAGCAGGCGGAGTAGATTACATCACTAAGCCAGTGGTTCCAGCTGAAGTGCTCGCTCGTATTCGTGTTCACAGCCATAACGCGCGCATGGCTAAATCTGCGCAAGCCGCGTTGGATTACGCTGGTCAGTTTATTTTCTGTGTCTCAAAGAACGGTGACTTGGAATGGGCAACACCGCACGCGCAAGAACTGTTGTGCGACATTAGCCGTCGCTCGGACAGCACGCAAGACATTGCGCATACTTGGTCGCAAATCCAAACCGACATCGCTCTATGGCTCAACAGTGGTGATACTTCTGCACCATTGTCCATTACCCAATTTGACTCGCCTCTCGAAGCAACCTTTGCAGGAAATGACAGTAATACGCATGTTCTGATTCGAGTCAATGTACCTAAACAAGCAGGAACCGAGGATGACCTACGCGAAGTGTTTAACATCACCAAGCGCGAATCTCAGGTACTCTACTGGCTCTCTTTCGGCAAAACAAACTGGGAAATTGCACAGATACTCGACATGAGCCCACGTACTGTGAACAAACATCTTGAGCAGATTTATAAGAAGCTGGAAGTCGATAACCGCACTTCAGCGGTAAGTATGTCGATACGGGTGTTGGAAAAGTCGTAGTGCCAGAAATATTGGGCAAACCACAGCAAGTTTGCCCTTCTCTTTTAACCAACTAACCGACGTTAGTTCAAACCTTTTAAATACTGCTTGTTTGTTGTCCCTATAATGTTTGATAACAACACTTGCTGCGCGGCTTCACCACCATCCAATGTTTGCTTAAACAGCTCAATCAACTCTGCTTTACTCACGGCCAGTTTGGTGTGGGTTGGGATATCTCGCAGATCAATCATTATGTCGGTAAACAGATTCGGCACTTCAGCTAATAGATCTAAGTTTAGGAAGTTCTCGTTTCCATACAGGCAATTGTGGTTGCCACGCTGTTTGTGAATGATATGAGACTGATCTTTTAAGTTGATTATTGATGCAGTTTTCTCACAGCGTTTCATGCAGCCTTTATTCATACTCTGCTTCTTACAGCCAATGCTTTGAATGAGCAGGCACTGTCTACTGGTCATCAAATGAATTGGATGATAGAGGCTGTAAAACAATCGAAAACCTTCCGGTCTCACTAACCGCTTCATCTGGTTAGCGCTCAGCTCATTGGAAATAAACGCACCGCTGCCCATAAGCTCTTGCTTAACACACTGCAAAGACAGTGAGTTAGTGATATTAAGTTGAGGCCCTGCTACCCAAGGTAAACCCATGCTTTGCGCTATTTCAGCCATACCCAGATTATTGGTCACCAACCATTTTGGTTTGATGTGTTCAAGTAAACGGCACGCGGCTTGATAATGTTCACCAATTAATATCGCAGGGAAATAAGGAATAAGGGTTGGATAGCGAGTAAACACATCCAAGACTTCTTGATACTGAAGCTCTAGAGCATCCGGTATTTGATAGAAAAACTCTGTTTCGCTAGCTTGTTCAATTAAATCTAAATCACAGGCATTGTTGATCAGTACCGAAAGCTTCTTAGCACCGTTTAACTTGGCGTTAGCATCGGACTTAGGTAGTGGAATATCCGCTATAAAGCCGTTTCCTTTCAAGCTCCGCTTGGCATTGACCGTAATTGGCATAGCCTGAGTAATCGCATCGACCTTGCGAATAAGATCGGTGTTGCGGTCATAAATAAACTTCTTCGCTTCTTGTAACGCTGCATCCGCATTAACTGCCTGACTTACTTGTGAATTCACTGGAGTAACGTTCTTTGCGGCAAATTCTTTATATGCCAAACCTTTAGAAGTTACACTTTTAGAAGCAAAATGAGCAGCCGCAAAATTTCTTGGATTATCAATGTACATATCGCGATGGATATCGCCTTTGAGAAAGCCATTGGTAAAGTCGCGATTGAAAACAGTATAAAGCTCAGACATATCACTGAGCATCTCACCCGTTTGGCAGTAATGGTCAATTTGTTTGCGCCAATTATCAACCACGGTGTAAACATAATGGGACTTCTTAATTCGCCCTTCCACTTTCAGCGAATAGACGCCCGCACGAGCCAGTGCTTCCATATCTTCAAAAGCAGAGTTGTCTTTAAGGTTGAGCGGATAGTTGCTACCAGTACGTGTGGTTTTGTACTGTTCACGACAAGGCTGACTGCAACGACCACGGTTACCGGATGAACCATTGAGCACCGAACTGAAATAACACAAGCCTGAGAAACCGATGCAATAAGAGCCATGCACAAACACTTCCATTGATACATTGCGCTCTCGTCCATATTGCGCCAGATGGGCGATTTCATCGATATTCAGCTCTCGGGATAAATTCACTCGGCTAGATCCGAGTTTGCTCAACAGCTTAATTTGCCCTTCATTATGTGTGTTCATTTGCGTCGAGGCATGCATATCCAAGCGAGGGAAATTGTGTTTGATGAGAAACGCTAGACCCAGGTCCTGAACAATAACGCCATCAACGTTAGTCTCGTTAAGCTGTATCAACAAGCGAATAATGGATGGTATTTCACTTTCAATCAGAACAATGTTGAGGGTGAGAAAGATCTTACAGTTGTGTTGATGAGCAAGTTCAACCACCCCCTCAAGGACATCAAGCGTAATATTGGTTGCGCGGTTACGTGCATTAAACCTATCCAGTCCGCAGTAAACTGCGTCTGCACCTGCTGCAATTGCTGCTTTAATCGAATCTAAATCGCCACCAGGGGCAAGTAGCTCAAATTGCTCTTTTAAAAAAACCAAACCACACTACTCTCTCAGCCAATATGAACAGAGAATTATAGCGACCTTGATCACAATTCCTTTGATATGGCTCAGGTGTCCATCAAGTTTGTACAACTCGTTCATAACCGGTGATTTATTAAAAACGAAGCTTGACAGCATCAACAAACAAGACTTTGCTCTTATGATAGCCAAAACAGTATGATGCAGAATCAGAAAACACCCATATTGTTGTGCAAAATGATTCGCTATGATGTACCCATAGCTATCTTTATCGTGCATAAAAAGAGCCCAAGCCCATGATCAAAAAAGCATTAAAATCACTTCTTTTACCTTTAGTCGCTCTGACATTTGCGGGTTGTGCAAGTTATAGCGTGACAGAGCAGGATATGACCAAGTATCTGCATGATAACGTCAGTTTCGAGCAGTCGGTTGGGGTTCAAAATGTTATGCATGCCTTTGTTTCTATTCACGATCTCGATGTGAATATTGGCCGAGCCGATGCAGACCGAGTGTCTGTGCTTGCAAACACCAGCGCCAAAGTACAAATCTGGAACCAACCTGAGAAAAAGTTGGAACTGGATTTAGAATTCAGTGCTGTCCCTGAATATGACAAAGAGACAGGCGAAATTTTCTTGAAATCTCTGCGTCTAGACCGCTTTGATGAAGAAGGTCAACTACTGACACCTGAAATTAAACAGCTACTGAAGCCAGCAGTTTCAATGATTGGCACAGCCTTATCACAGTATCCTGTATACAAACTGGACAGCAGTAAAGTGGAACAGGCATTATTGAAATCAGCTGAGCCAAATCTGGTGATCAAAGATAATAAGTTAGTTATTGAACTCTTTGACTAGACAAGCCATAGACATTCATGGTGTGCTAGACATTCTTTGTTACAAGTTCTAAACAATCGGGGAGACTGGAATATGAACAGAACGGTCACTTCAGCGGTAAAAGTAGCCGTTATGTACGCGCTGTTCGCAACCTTGTGGATTCTTTTTTCCGATCTTGCCGTTGAAACCCTAATACTCAATCCTCAAGCGAGGGCTGTCGCGCAGACATACAAAGGATTAGCCTTTGTAGTGCTCACAGCAGGACTGCTGCTTGCCATGGTCCTAAAAGGTAACAATGCTTTAGAAAAAGCCAACGACATGGATAGCCTAACGGGCTTACACAGTATGACCATGTTCGTTCGAACGTTAAACCTCACAATCAGACAACTCAAACCGAATGAACAGCTTATTCTTGGCTATCTCGATATCGATGATTTCAAAAGAATCAACGATTCTATTGGATTTGAAAAAGCCGATGCTTTTCTTCGAGACCTAGCCCAAGCACTTAATGACGCCTTATTACCCGGTTCATTTGCATCTCGCTTACATGCGGATCAATTTGCTAGCTTCGCCAAAATCGACAATAAATACGATATGGACGAACACATGCAAGATATCCAGCGTCTATACAATAGACTCGCCAAAGAGTACGGAATTGAGTCGACTTGCTGCATCAGTGTTGCCCTTTACCCTCAAGATGGCAGTACAGCTAAAGAACTAATGGTTTCGGCAACAGAGGCGCTCAATGTTGCGAAAGAGAAAAAAAACGCCATTCAGTACCACGATAAAGCACTAACGGAAAAAGCATTACAACGCCGCCAGATGATGTTGGATTTACGCAATGCCATCGACAATGACGTTCTCAGCGTTGTGTATCAACCCAAATACGATTTGAATACATTGAACGTTAATGGGGTTGAAGTCTTAGTACGTTGGAATCATCCATCCAAAGGATTTATCGCTCCCGATGTGTTTATCCCACTCGCTGAAATTCATGGTTTAACTGGCGCAATATCAAGGTTGGTGATCAGCAAAGTCGCCAATGAGCTGAGTTCAACAGACTTGTTGGGCAGTAAGATTAAAACCATAGCGGTTAACGTATCAGCGGCTGAATTCAACAATGCGGACGAAATGCATGAGTTAGTTAGGTTTATCCAGGCTCATGAATCTATTGCTCCATTCGTTAGCATTGAAATCACTGAAACTGCTACGTTAGACAACCTAAATAACAGTGTTGAATTGATTTCATCACTGCAGAAGTGTGGTATTGCGATTTCCATTGATGACTTTGGCACGGGTTATACGTCCCTTGCCATGCTTAAAGATTTAACTGTCGATGAAATCAAAATCGACCGCAGTTATATTGCCGAAGTCGATAACGATGACCGTTCCAAAACCATTGTCAGTGCCATCATTGCCATGACCAACAGCTTTGGTATTAATCTCGTCGCCGAAGGTGTGGAAACAGAAACTCAACTAAAAATCCTGCAAAAAATGGGCTGTCAACAAGCACAAGGGTATTATTTAGGTAGGCCCATGCCACTGCAGCAGTTGATTGAACACCTCGCCTAAACGAACCATCTTAGCGTCCCAACACCTTACCTGCTGACAACTGGTAGGTCGCGTCATCTCGAGACTTGAAAGCGAATCTCCTAACAATTGGCTCATTGTCACAGTACCAAATCAATTTTCTTTGCTGCGAATAGCAGTTCTTCCGTTTTAGCCTAAGCTATTAATTAATACATAAACTTTCTGACTAGTTCCACCTCTTAACCAGCCATTCTTTTAGCTGGCATTTTATGAGCCTCAAACTCTGTCTAACATCAAAATACGGAAGGTATTCACTCAATGTTAATTGATAAACTTACGCTAAAAAGCAGATTGATTATTACTGTAGCAATCCCCTGCTTGGCATTGATCTTTGTAGGTTTAGCTAGCCTGAACGCCATGTCGGCAATGGCCAGTAAAACCGAAGAAATGTACCTCAATACGGCAGCGCCGATGAGGGCTGTAGCGGAAGCGGCTTCCCGAATTCCCAGAATGCGTGTTGGCATTGACATGATGCTACTTCAGGAAACTAGCCTACGCGATGCTAAAGGGGTAAAAACCCGAGTTAAAGAAACGCGAGAAGAAGATATTCCACAAATGCGTGATGCGCTTAATCTTGCGGTTAGTACTCAAGTAAACCCAGAATTGAAAGCACAAGTGCAACGCTTGCTAAATGACTTTGAAAAGATGGTGAACACGGAGCTCAACCCACTGCTTCAAGCGCTTGACAACGATGACACAGCAACCGCACAACAAATATATAAAGAGAAATACGCGGTGACCTACGGCACGATGCGTAAAGATGCTAACACCTTATTGGAAACCTTGTTAGCTCAGGCGGAATCACAAAATAAGCTGAGCCACGATAGTTATATGTCCGGCAGAACAATGCAAATTATCATCATTAGTGCTGGTCTTATTATCTCCTTTATCATCTCTTTTGCGATTGTTATGAGCTTACGCAACAGAGTGGCAACATTAAGAGATACCATTACGACCGCCGCACAAGACATGTCATTAAATACGCGAATCAAGTTGGATGGTAAAGATGAGCTGACTGAGATTGGCGACAGCTTTAACTTGTTTATGGAAAAAGTCCACAGTGCGATTAATCAGGTAGCGGAAAACTCTCGTCAACTGGCAGTAATGGCGCGGGATGTATCAGAGCGAGCTCGCCATACTCAAAGTAACTGCACATCTCAACGAGACCGAACGGTGCAAGTGGCAACGGCGATTCACGAATTGGGCGCAACGGTAAGTGAAATAGCGGCCAATGCTGCTCAGGCTGCAGACGCAGCCAACGAAGCGACTCACCAGTCGAGTGATGGTCAGAAAGTCGTTATGCAGGCACGAGATCAAATTGGTGATCTGTCCCTTGAGCTACAAAAAGCGACAAATGTTGTTGAATCGCTTGCGAAACAAGTGAACGACATCAGTTCAACCTTAGATACAATTCGCAACATTTCCGATCAAACCAACCTACTTGCTCTCAACGCAGCCATTGAGGCCGCACGAGCTGGCGACCAAGGCCGAGGTTTTGCGGTGGTTGCCGACGAAGTCAGAACCTTGGCTAGCCGCTCAGCCAATTCAACAGAAGAAATTCAACAGGTGATCGATAAACTTCAATCTGAGTCCAAACGTGCAGTTGAAGCGATGCAGCAAGGTCGTGAACAAAGTGATCGAGTGGTTGAATATGCAGACAACGCCACCAGCGCCTTGGAACAAATCAACAGCCACATAGACCAAATTAGCGGACAAAACATACAGGTGGCGACAGCAACGGAAGAGCAATCTACCGTAGTCGTAGATATCAACCGCAATGTTGAAGAAATTAACCATCTGACCACTGAAACAACCGATATTGCAATGCAGCTAAATCAATCAAGTAACAGCCTGCAGCAGCTCTCCTGTCAGTTAGACAAACTGGTCGGTAACTTCAAGCTCTAACTTTTCCTAACGATACCCCTATGAACAAGTTTTTGAGTTCATAGGGGTCAACCCTGTTTTAATTAAACTCATTTAAATTTATGAAAATTCTATAATTCCTCGCAATCTAAGCATGTCGTCCTGCAAAACTGTGTCCACATTCACATCCGATTAAAAATCCACCGTTTTAATTATTGGCAAATTGGTAAAGTCCTTACCCATAACAGCAACAGACATGGACACTTACCGTTATGCTCATCAATAATTTCACATTAAAAACCCGTTTGCTTATTACTGTCACCATTCCCTGCTTGGCGTTAATTACGGTTGGCTTACAAAGCCTTAATTCAATGGATTCCATCGATAAGAAAACCGAAGCGATGTACTTAAACACTGCAGCACCAATGCGTGCCATAGCAGAAACGGCGTCTAGAATTCCAAGAATGCGTGTAGGAATAGATATGATGCTGCTACAGGAAACCGCCCTTCGTGATGCCAAAGGCATTGCTACACGCGTCAAAGAAGCAAGAACAGAAGACATACCTGAAATGAGAGTGGCTTTAGATGACGCAGTTAAAGCCCAGTCTGATTTAGTGCTTAAAGAGCGCGTTCAAAAACTCGCAGATGCATTTGAGGTGGTAGTGAAAGACGAACTCAACCCCATGCTCGACGCTTTGGACAAAGGTGACCTACCTACTGCACAACAAATCTACCGTGACAAATACGCGAAAAGTTACGGTGTAATGAGAAAGGAAGCCAATGTTATATTGGATACCTTGTTACAACAGGCAGAGGTACAGAACTCACTCAGTCACGAAACTTATATTTCGAACCGTAATACACTGATTGTGATCAGCATTATTGGACTGCTGGCTTCATTCATTATCTCGTCGTCCATCGTGCTGAATCTTCGCAGACGTGTCACCTATCTGCGTGAAACCATGAACAATGCAGCACAGGATATGGCATTGAATACCCGAATCGAAGTCGAGGGCAGAGATGAGCTGACCCATATCGCGTACAGCTTCAACCAATTCATTGAGAAGGTTCATACCTCAATGGTTCAAGTGGCAAGAAATTCACGTGATTTGGCCGAAATGGCTGGCAACGTCTCTGAACGTGCAGACCATACTCGCCATAACTGCACTTCGCAAAGAGATCGCACCGTTCAAGTATCTACCGCAATTCATCAATTAGGTGCGACCGTTGAAGAGATTGCTGCCAATGCCTCACAGGCTGCAGAAGCCGCAAACGAAGCAACGCATCAATCCAGCGATGGGCGTAATGTGGTCGGTCAGGCACGTGAGCAAATTGGTGAACTGTCGAGAGAACTCGAAGAAGCGACAGAGATTGTTCAGTCGCTAGCGAAACAAGTCGACGATATCAGCTTAACTTTGGACACTATTCGCAACATCTCTGATCAAACAAACTTACTGGCACTTAATGCGGCGATTGAAGCAGCGCGCGCCGGAGAACAAGGGCGCGGTTTCGCTGTTGTGGCCGACGAAGTTCGTACACTTGCTAGTCGCTCAGCGCAATCAACCGAAGAAATCCAAAACATCATCGATCGATTGCAGACTGAATCTCGTAGAGCAGTTAATGCTATGGATAAAGGACGAAATCAAAGTAACTTAGTTGTCGGCTTTGCCGATAACGCCACGACTTCTCTGGGACAGATCAGCAGTCACATTGAACAAATCAACGCGCAGAACATTCAAGTTGCGACAGCCACTGAAGAGCAATCGACCGTTGTTGTCGATATCAATCGAAATCTGGAAGAGATTAACCAACTGACTTCTGAAACCACAGATATTTCAGAACAACTTAATCAGTCCAGCACTCATTTGCAAAAACTCTCCTCTGAGCTCGACAAGCTGGTGGGTAACTTCAGACTTTAGCCAAGAATCATAAAATAAACCACACCAAGCCATTACTGGGCAAAGCAGAAGATGAATTTCTGATACATTCGGTAATGGCTTTTTACATTAAATAATTGTGAATTATTAACGAGATAGGTTGAAATTGGAGCTTGCTTTAGATATTCATGGCGCAACAACGATAAAGGAAGCTTATTTACATGTTCACTATCTTCAAAACCTTCTTCTGGTTAGGTTGGATTAGCTTCGGCGGCCCAGCGGCTCACATTGGTTATTTTCGCCAAACCTTCGTTGAAAAACTCAGATGGTTAGACGACAACGAATATGCTCAGATAGTGGCACTCAGCCAGTTTTTACCCGGGCCAGGTTCTAGTCAGGTCGGTTTTTCAATTGGCTATAAACGTGGTGGTTTACTCGGAGCCACAGCCGCATTCATCGGCTTCACTGCCCCTTCGATCATTCTGATGCTGATTCTTGCTTTAGTGAGCAGTCAGATCACCGATACTACTCTGTTCCACAACATCGTACACGGGCTTAAACTGCTTGCTGTGGTTGTGGTAGCCGATGCAACTTGGGGAATGTACAAGAACTTCTGCTCAACCAAACTCTCGGCAGGTTTAGCCCTTTTCACAGCAAGCATGCTGCTGATTGTTCCAAGTATTACCACGCAACTTTTGGTATTAATTTTGGCGGCTGTTATCGGCGCAATCTATATCAAAGGTGACACAGCCAAAGCACAAAGTTCATTCAAACCCAGCTATGTGCCGTTACTGTTGTTTGTTGCCATTTTGATTGGCACTTCTTTGCTATCGAGTCATCCAAGCGTCCAGTTGTTCGGTGATTTCTTCCAAGCGGGTAGCTTAGTGTTTGGTGGCGGACATGTCGTTCTGCCATTGCTGCAAAATCTTGTAGGCGATCAGCTTAGTCAAGATACGTTTCTAACGGGTTACGCGGCAGCTCAGGCAGTGCCGGGGCCGATGTTCACTTTCGCGACGTATTTAGGTTACGCTTTAATGCCCAACGCTCCAGTTTTGGGAGCATTGTTAGCGAATATAGCGGTGTTCCTACCCGGTTTCTTACTGCTGTTAGCGGTGTTGAAGAACTGGCATGCACTGGCAGATAACCCCACAATTTCAGGTGCGCTGAACGGCGTAAATGCTTCCGTAGTTGGTTTACTGGCCGCAGCACTATACCAACCGGTATTAACCAGCGCGGTGTTTAATGCAACCGACATTGCCTTGGTATTGGTTGGCTTTTATCTGCTTAAGCAGCTTAAGTTACCCATCGTTGTATGTGTCGCATTCTTCATTGTTGCAGGGGCAGCTTTAGGGATATAGTGTCCTCACGTTTTTGCTAAGGTCAGATGATCTTTAATATCGAAAATTGATGAATGCTTAATTCCAACTCTCTCTCAATTCGCTCATACAGCCGTCAAAAGAACGGGCATAGCCACGATTTTCATCAGTTGGTTTTGCCTGTTCGTGGTGTCATTAACATTGAAGTCGAAGCATTTAAAGGTGCAGTAAGGCCCGGAGAGTGCGTTGTTGTTCGCGCAAATGAAATGCATTATTTCGCGGCAGAAACAGAAGCGCGTTTTGTGGTGGCCGATCTAGAACATCTGCCACCACACATTTTAGATTCTGACACTATCGTCTTTTCAATCAGCCCACCCTTAATGCACTATTTGAGCTTTATAGAAGAGCAACTGAAGTATCAAGTGAATACACAAATTGAACAACTGATGTTAACCACTTTCTCGCTTTTGCTTAGTGAACAACAAATACTTAAGCAGTTCGACCATAGGATCAGGAAAGTTCAAGAATATATCGAAGCCCATCTCGCCCAGCCGCTTTCGATTACTCAACTGGCGACAATTGCTTTTTTAAGTCCAACTCAGTTAAAAAAGCTGTTCAAAGAGCAAACGGCTTTAACGGTTATCCAATACATTACTCACAAGCGAATGGAAAAAGCACAAGCGTTGCTTATCCATACTGACTACCCTATTCAAATCGTTGCGGAATCTGTGGGCTATGCCGACCACAGTGCTTTTAGCCGCCGTTTTTCGCAACATTTTGGTCTTCCTCCCTCAAAGTTAACCCGTTAAGTCCGTCTTCACTGCCAACACAAGCGTCCAATCTGCACAAACAAAATATGAAAATACGCATACCATTTCACTCGTATTAAGTCAGTTAATGGAGTGGCTATGTTGAAGAGTAATACCAATATCAGCGGAATATTCGCCGTTGTTTTAGCGAGTGTGTTCTGGGGAACAACCGGAACCGCCGCCAGTTTCGCGTCAGATATTAGCCCTCTTGCCATCGGTGCATCAGCCATGGGTGGCGGTGGCTTATTGCTGCTGATTAATGCCCGAAAGAAGCTGACCAAAGATATCGCCACACTGGTAAGAAACTACAAGCTTCTGTTATGTGGCGGCGCAGCTGTGGCTATCTACCCTCTAGCTTTTTATTCCTCAATGCGTTTTTCAGGCGTGGCGATTGGGACATTAATCTCTATTGCCAGCGCCCCTTTCTTTACGGTTCTTCTTGAGCGTCTAATCAGCAAAAAATCAATATCACTACACTGGGTGATTTCTTTTATTGTGGGTGCAATAGGAATCGTGTTACTCACGCTGGGTAAACAAGACGGCTCATACTCTGCCGAAGCCTCTCTGCTGCACTTAATCGGCATAGGGCTGGGACTTATCGCCGCGTTAACTTACGCAACGTATTCATGGGCGGCTCGCGGCATGATTGAACGAGGGGTGAGTTCTCAGTCAGCGATGGCGAGTATGTTTGGTTTAGCTGCCACACTATTGCTGCCGTCATTGTGGGTGACTGGTGACAACCTTTTTGCCGATGCAAAGCATACGGCTGTGGTGATCTATATGGCAACCATACCTATGTTTTTAGGCTATCTGCTGTTTGGTCATGCACTAAAACAATTGGAGGCCAGTACCGCAACATTGATCACTCTGCTAGAACCTGCTGTTGCCACTTTGTTTGCCGTGAGTTTAGTCGGCGAAAGGTTCTCTCTTATTGGCTGGTATGGCTTAGCGTTTATTGTTGTTTGCTTGTTGCTGCAAGTTGTTCCGTTTTCAACATCGCGACTTGGCAAGAATCCTGCGGCAGACAGTTATTAATCAGCGTTATAAGTTTACTCAGTAAATGCTCAATTTCCTTGTTTAGAGCAAACCCAATATTTATTCGAACACAATCATCGTAGCGTTGCGATTCGGTAAATACACTGCCAACCCGTATATCCATACTGGATTTAATCGCCTCGGCATTGAGTTTATCTGACTTTAAACCAGCAACCTGAAGCCAAAGTACCAGACCACCATCAGGTTGAGTAATGCGGCTGTTTTTCGGCAGATGCTGTGCTAAGAAACGGGTGTAATCTTGCTTGTTGATCGCCAGTTGATGTCTGGTGCGCTTGAGATGTCGGCTGTAAGCGCCAGTTTGAATGAAGTCGGCTATCGCAGTTTGAATAAGCGTGGGTACGCCTTCGTACTGCTGAGTATATTTTGCAACGAATTTACCCGGCCGGCACCAACCCAAACGGTAACTTGGTGAAAGAGTCTTAGAGAAAGAGCCACACCAAATCACATAACCACTTTCATCGTAATAGGCCGTCGGCAAATGCAATTTATCCGAATGATTCAGTTCGAAATACACGTCATCTTCAATCACAGGAATTTGATACTGGCTTGCGAGCAAACTTAAGCGCTGTTTCTGTTTAGCCGACATGGTAATGCCTTGCGGGTTCATATGCGTGGTGCAAAACAGCCCCGCTTGCGCTTGCTTGTTTTGAAACAGTCGCTCCAGAGCATCGAGATCGATGCCATCTTCTACAGATGGAATCTCAATGACTTTTAAACCCAAGTTAGCAAGTAATTCCAACAACCCGTTAAAGCACGGTGAGCTGACTGCAACGGTATCTCCAACATTAACGCAAATTTGCAATGCTGTTTTTACTGCATCCATACAACCATGTGTAATCACCAGTTCATCCGGGCGTAATGCAAATCCCAACTGACTGAAATGAGAGCACAAAGCTTCCCGCAGAACAGGTTCACCCTGTTTATTTGGATACTGTGTCAATCTGGATGGCGATTGCGTCATGACGCGGCGAAAACTCTTGTCCAACGCACGTTGTGCTGTGACATCCAACTCAATACAAGCGATGCCTAGTGGGCCCGATTTTACTTGAGGTTTAATACGTGGCCTAACATTTGTCGCAAGCTGAGTCGCAAATCGCGGCCAAGATGGCGTAGCCACAACAGGCGTTTGTGAACAGATAAAAAAGCCCGACTGAGGACGAGCTTCCAGCCATCCTCTCTGTTCTAGCTCTTGATAGCAACTTACCGCCGTCGAAACACTCACATCATGCTGTTTGGCAAACAAACGTAGTGAAAGCATACGGTCACCATGCTTAAGTTTGGTGGACTGAATATCTTCAATGATCTTCTCTGCTAACTGTTTGTATTTCTGCATAGCGATAAATTGTACTGATTAAATTTCCAAAAATTGTATCTGTACTGGTTTCATTACTCAAGCAATACTCTGATCATATTGTGAACACTAGGAGTTTATTGTGCAGGGAAAACATTTATTACTCGTTATTGGGGTTATGGTCATTTGGGGCGTGAATTTTTCCGCTATCAAACTCGGTGTAAACCAACTCGATCCTTTTTTGATTGCGGCTGCTCGATTCATACTTGCGACTTTTCCCATCATCTTTTTTGTTAAAAAACCTAACGTCCCAATCAAATACTTAATGGCTTACGGTTTAGTCTTCGGCACAGGTATTTGGGGAATGGCGTACTGCTCCATTGCTTTTGGGCTTTCATCGGGAATGGCCTCTGTTTTGCTGCAACTGGACGTGTTAACCAGTATCGCGGTAGGCGCTTTGCTTTATAAAGAAATCATCACCAAACAGATGTGGTTTGGGATTATAGCGGCACTGATTGGTTTAACTCTGTCGATTATCTATACCAATGGCAACATCACCTTGCTGGGTTTTGTTTTCATTCTTATTGCTGCCATTTGCTGGCCTATGATGGGCGTGATTATCCGCCATTCAGGCACCAAAGCGCCCTTCGCCTTTAACATCTGGGGAATGTTGTTTGCACCTATCCCGCTTGTTCTGCTGAGCATTGCCATTAACGGAGTGGAAGGCCTTATCACCACTTACGAGCAGTGGAATGGCAGTGCATGGTTCTCGGTACTGTTTCAAGCCTACCCGACCACCCTATTCGGCTACTGGGTTTGGAACAAAATGGTACTCAGCTATCCAATGTCTAAGCTTGCACCGCTAACCCTATTAACCAGTGTGTTTGCTTTGCTGAGCGGATATCTGTTCTTTGCTGAAACACTCTCCACCGTTCAGTGGATTTCGTGCACGCTATTTTTAGCAGGTATTGTGGCTGTGCTCTATCCGAGCAAAGAGAAGCCGAATACCAGCATTGGAAAATCTAAATATCGGCGCATTCCTACTTAATAGTGACATGGTTTATCTGTATACTTGACGGCTGTTTATCACTCGTGCAGCCAAGTTTCAGAGCTTGCCTAGTGGTAAGAAAACCAGATTAACCAAATGCGGAGAACTTGATGACTGAGCAAAATGTTGGGCAGATTCTCAAAGCCTTCAACAGTATTGAAGCCAAAATTGAACAACAAAACAGTGCTTTAAGAGAGCTCAATCTGAAAGTGAAAACGTTGGAAAGCCAAAACAAACAATTGGCACAAATGATTAATAAGCTTCAAACCCCGGCGGCGCCAAAAAACGATGTTGAGCAGGTCGCGCTAAACAAACAGTTTCAGGCTAGCGTTGCGAAAAGCTTGGATTCGATTGAAGACAAATCGAAGAAAGCGATAGAGCTGATTAAAGCGAACGCAGGCGGCAAGAAACGCGCTTGGCCGTAAAAATTCAAAAGGCTGCAAAATGCAGCCTTTTTCAATTCCAAACCATCCGGTTAACTCAAGCTCGCCAAACGAGCTGCGAATCCCATAAAGAACATACCTAACAAGCCATTACCTAGGTTCGCTAATGCTTTGTTGTTCTTAAACAGTTGAGTGAGTGATGTGCCTAAGAAGATAAGAGCACTTAAATACACAATGCTGAACACTTCCAAAATGGTCGCCAGAATCAGATAGGAAGCCCACGTGTGCTCGTAGTTGTAATCAATAAATTGAATGAAAAACGAGACATAAAAAAGAATCGCTTTTGGGTTAGTCAAACTCAGGGTCAGTGACTTAGCAAATACGTTCTCTTTTTTCTTAGGACGAGCAATATCATCACCATCGTCACTCTTTTTACTCATCAATTGATGAAGGATTTTAATACCCAAGTACAAAAGATACGCTGCGCCAAGGTAACGGATGATGGTAAACAACATAGGTGAAGCTTGAATCAAAGACGCAATACCCAAGTAAGAAAGCAGGATCAAAATAGCGTCACCCAGTAAAACGCCAGAAGCCGCTTTATAACCAGCCTTCACACCTAGTGATGAACTCGATTTCAATACATAAAGCGAGTTTGGGCCTGGCGCAAGAATGATCATTGTCAAACCTACCAAATATGTCCAAATATTGATAACGCCAAACGCTTCTAACATCTTGTCCTCGACTTAACTATTCAACTTCTCAATCTGTATAACCAAAACAACGCACCATGTCTATATGTCACACAATACTTTATGCATACTTCGTATCGCAATTAACCGAGGATAACCTCAATACCTTGTTGTTTTAAAAAGCTAAGGTCGCTTTGCGAAGCGTTATTATCAGTAAGAAGAATAGATATCTGGTCAAAACGTCCAATGGTCGAAGGGTATATCTGTCCGAACTTACTCGAGTCGGTCAATATGATATTTCGACGCTGTTTCGCCAATATTGTCGAGGCAATATCCGCGCGCATCATGTCCCGACTGGTAAAGCCCGTATCTTGATGAAAGCCATCCACGCCCAAAAATGCGGTACTAAAATGGATATTTTCAATACACAGCTTGGTTAACGGGCCAACGAGACTTTCACCTTGATGCTGATATACCCCGCCGAGCAATATGATATTGGCTGAGGTATTACGAATGAGGTGTGCGATATAGGCCGACGGAGTAACAATTGTAACGTCGCCACGCTCTGCAAGGGTTCTCGCTAACAAAGCATTTGCGCTTCCACCTTCGATTAGCACAGTTTCATTACGCGCAACCAAATCTGCGGCTTTATTGGCTAGAGATTGTTTGATATTGAAATGAACCTCCAAGCGGTTATCTATATCATCACTTTGCAGAGTGGTCGCCGCACCATGAACTCGTTTGAGATAACCTTCCTGCTCCAGAAAATTCAAATCTTGACGGATGGTAACGCCAGACACACCAATAAGCTCGACAAGTTCTGTCACTTGAACTCGTTTACGGTCATTAACCAACTGTACTATTTGATTTTGTCTAGCGTTCATAACATTGCTCTAAAATAAAAAGAGGCTCCATTATAGAACCTCTTCTTTTCATTTGAAACCAAAGTGAAAGTTTAATTACAACTCATGTTCCGTACGAGCAATGATATCGTCCTGCGCATCCGGTGACAGCGCTGTAAAGAAAGCGGAGTAACCTGCAACTCGAACAACCAAATCTCGGTATTGTTCTGGGTTCTTCTTCGCCGCCAATAAAGTCTCACGCGATACAATGTTGTATTGAACATGCCAGCCTTTGTGATGGTTAAAGAAGGTACGAATTAACATTGATAGCTTCAGTTTATCGCTTTCAGATTCAACAGCCGCAGGGCTTAACTTCTGATTAAGCAGTACGCCGCCTAAAATCTTATTGGCTTGGATCTTAGCGACAGAATTATAAACCGCAGTTGGCCCAAGTTGATCTGAGCCAGAAGCAGGGCTAGCGCCTTCCGCCAGTGGTGTTTTGGCTTTTCGGCCATCAGGAGTAGCCATGGTAGAGGCGCCAAACGGGACATTGGCAGAAATACTTGAAGTACCTGCGTAGTAACCACCACCTATCGGTCCACGTCCATGACGTGTATTCACAAAGTTGTCGAGTTCATCAATGTATACCTGATAAGCTTGCGCAAGTAGTGAGTCGACAGAATCATCGTCGTTACCATACTTAGGTGCAAAGTTGATAAGACGCTGACGTAGCTGTTCTTGTTCAGAACTTGCGAAATTATCAGCAAGAGCTTTAGCCAGCTCAGGTTGTGAAATCTGAGCGTCATCAAAGACCATGTGTTTAATCGCAGCAAGGCTATTACCTAAGTTAGCAATACCCACTTGCAGTCCCGATACCCAATCGTATTTTGCTCCGCCCTCTTTTACGGTTTTGCCTCGCTCTAAACAGCTATCGACCAACGACGAACAGAAAATATCGTGAGCTTGTTGCTCAAGCACAGTATCCACAACGGTATCAATTTCGATAGATTTACGAGTGTAGTAGCGGATTTGTTCTGCCCATGATGCCATCACTTCATCGAAGTTAGCGAAGCTGCCTTCCGCCAGCGATTTCTCGTGCGCTAAGAAGGTTTTACCTGAACTCGCATCTTCGCCCTTGTTCAATGCTGCAAGCAAAATTCGGGCGAAGTTAATAAAGCTCATTCCCGTACAACGGTAGCCCCATTTCCCCGGTACCGCCGTCTCTATACAACCAATAGAGGCATAGTTGTAAGCATCTTCTTTCTCTACCCCCAGCTTAATGAATTCAGGGATAACAATTTCATCATTATTAAATGCTGGCATTCCAAAACCGCATTTAATCACTTCAATACAACCCATTAAGAACTCTTGATTTAGCCCCTCGTGATAGCGAACGCTCAAATTAGGTTGTGTTGAACGAAGCTGACCACAAGATTCCAGAATCGCCCACGACAGAGGATTAACCGCATCTTCTGGTTCGCCGTTCGCATTGAGTTTTTGCCCACCAATACAGACGTTTTGATACAGAGGAGAACCCGCTGACGCTTTAGAGTGCGCGCCCGAACGGATCTTGTTCACTTCTAACAATTTCAGCCAGCAACTTTGTAGTAACTCAAGCGCAAAGCCTTTCTCAAGCTTACCGCTCTCCAAATCAGCAACATAGAATCGATTAAGGAACTGATCCATTCGACCAAACGAAACCGAGTGTCCGTTTGATTCGATTTGTAGCATCAGCTGAACAAAATAAGACAGTTGCATAGCTTGCCAGAAGTTCTGTGGGGCGTGGTAAGCCACGTGACGACAGTTTTCAGCGATAGCTTCCAACTCGGCTTTACGTTCTGGACGGGATTCGGCTAGCGCCATTTCCGCGGCCAGTGTGGCATAGCTAGCCATATGCTCTTGTATCGCTAAAAGCACGATTTCTGTCGCTTTGTAGAATTGCTCCTTTCTAAGCCCCTCGAATGTCGATATGTCATTGTGAGATCTTAATTCGCGAACTTCTGCAACTAACCCATTCATGCCTATTTTGAGAATTTTCTCGTTATCCACCGCAAGGTGAGCGTCACCTGAAGTCATGTTACCTTCAGCTTTGATGATGGTTGTTGCGAGGATATCTTGCTGCTCATCCGTAAACAGGCCGTAACAGCGATCTTGCACTGTCTTACCTCGCCAATATGGCGTCAGAGAATGAATTATCTCTTTATCTTGTTCAGTAACCGCAAAACCAGCTCCGGGTCTATCGGCCAAGTCGTCAATCTCTGCTTCTATCCAACGAACGGTGTACTCAGGGAAAATCGGTGCGGCTCTTAGCTTACTCGCTTGGTTACCAACAATTAGCTCATCATTTTTAATCCAGATAGTACGAGTTTCAAGGTGCTCTTTAAGTGCAAGAGCGCGTTGAATAATCACAGGTTTATCTTCATTTTCGGCGTATGCGCGTGTATATGCTTGGGCTCGCTCGGTACAAACCGGAGGCGTAACAATATTAATCAGTTCCGATTTGTGCGCTTTAATTCGCTCAGGTAAGTAATTTAAATCCATGATTAGCCTCTCACAGTGACATTGAGTTGAGTATGTTTACGCGCGTATTGTTGAGCTCTCTCTAAAAGTTGAGGGTTGCTCAGCGGTTTGTTTGAGCACAAGTACGGCATATCCAATAAACGGTATTTGTTGATCCCTAGCGTGTGGTAGGACAACAAGTGAAGTTCTTTGCAGCTTTGTAGAGAAGCAGCAAAGTCGATAATTTGTTTGAGTTCTTGGTCTGTATCGTTGAACTCCGGCACAACAGGTACACGGATAACGATGCGCTTGGCGATAGAATCTAACTTGCGGAAATTGTCCTTGATGCGCTTAAGTGAACCTTTAGCCCATTGATTGAATTTCACCTCTTCGGTGTGTTTTAAATCGGCTAACCAGCAATCAATAAAAGGCGCGACTTTTTCAACGTTTTTCCAAGGTGCGTGCATACAGGATTCAATTGCAGTAGAGACATTGTTTTGCTTCAGTTTTTTGGCAATATCGGCAACCAAATCCGCTTGCATCAAGGGTTCGCCACCAGAAAACGTAACGCCTCCAGAGCTTTGGTCATAAAAGGGTTTGTCTTTAATCAATTCTTTGAACAGTTGTTCAGCATCTGCTTCTTGCCCACACACGGTTAGCGCTTGTGTCGGGCAGATATTGTTTAGTTCTGCGAGATCTTCATCGGTAAGCAAATCTCTATCAATCGAAATAACACCGTCTTGTTTGCTGATTGCCGAGCACGCTTTACTGCATATGTCACAATCCTGTAGGCAGACTCTATGATCAAACAACAGCGAACGTTTTTCACTACGACTTTCAGGATTCTGGCACCAAGGACAAGCAAGCGAACATCCCTTCAAGAAAAGGATAGAACGGATTCCATCACCATCATGGGTTGAAAATCGTTGAATGTTGAAATACATGCCTTTCACCTAATAGCGCTAAATTCGATAATTTAGCTTTTTAAATTTTCCATATTTGAAATAATCAAACTTTCAAATGAAAGTTACATTGATCAAAATCAAAGGCTGGATAGGTAGTGTTCTTTATAGTTATGACAACGATGAAACTGAGATCTCGAACAGAGAGAGAAATATCATGATTGAACTGTACCTAGACACAGCCGATGTCGAACAGACAAAACGTTTTAACCAGTGCCTGCCATTGAAAGGAATTACCACTAATCCAAGTATTCTGGCCAAATCAAATCAAGGGTTAAAAGAGACGCTTCAAGGCATGCAACAAGCATTAGGTGGTACACCAAGATTCCATGCTCAAGTGGTCAGTTCTACAGCCCAAGAGATGTTGGAAGAAGCGCGCCAGATTAACGAACTGCCTTACGATATGGTGGTAAAAGTTCCAGCGACGGAAGTTGGTTTAACGGCAATTAAGTTAATGAAAAAAGAGGGAATTCAAGTTCTCGCCACTGCTATTTATTCAGCTCAACAAGGCTTTTTGGCCGCGCTATGCGGTGCTGATTACCTTGCGCCGTATGTAAACCGTATTGATGCAATGAATGGTAATGGCGTGGAAGTTGTTGCCGATCTTCAACTGCTTTTGGATCAAAATCAGTTGCCAGCAAAGATACTTGCTGCGAGTTTTAAAAATACTCAGCAGGCGATGGAAGTGATGAAACTTGGTATCGAAGCTATCACACTTCCTGTCGATGTTGCTGCTGCAATGTTTGCTCATCCAGCGGTTGCACCAGCGGTTGAGCAGTTCGATAAAGATTGGAAGGAAGCATTTGGTGATAAACTTTCATTTGAAAGCTAACTTATATAAAAATAACAATTGGCTGACCTTCTGGTCAGCTACTTGTATTAGCAGTAATAACAATAAAAACGCCACAACCATTTTTCAGCGCAATCTGACTATTCTGATGTAGAAGAACCGTGGCTTGATTTGGTATCGCAATACTTTGTTGTATCGCTTGCGACTGCACCAACAATTCACAATCACTGTTGGCATAGAAACCAGTGAACAGTGTGTTCGAATCGATAGTAATATCGCGAGATGCTTGAGAGAAAGCCGCTTCCACCTCCGAACTGGCTTTGCCTTCTCTCACCATAATGTTGAGATCTTCAATTGCCCCGTTTGATAGGGTCGCATAGGTACTATCACCACCAGCGAAATGCGCAACAGACAACACTTGTTCAAGGTTATGTTGATATTCTTTCTGTGCGTTTTTATGGGACAGAAGCATCCCGTTGCCTTTGAGCAAAACAAGCGTACGATGCAAACCAGAAAAATCTGAGAACGCACCATCTTCAACCACAGCAGCTTGGCTAACGCGATACAGCACCTCATCGTTTTCTCGACTCACCGCAATTTCTAGCGTTTCACCCAAACCATTTTTCCACGGCATGCGCAGATAGTCAGACTGAGGAATAACAGTAAACAAGCCTGTGTGATTAGACATCGTAAATCACCTTCTTAATCACTTTAGCGAACTCTGAACGGCTTATAACATCGAGCTCATGTCGACCTTCGCTAATCACTTGCTTGCCTGCAACAAACACATCTTTCACCACATTTTCGCTGCATGCGAACAACCAACGATTCAGTACGTCTTTTGATTCGCTTGCCCCAATAAACGGATGAGTATCATCAAGCACCATAAAGTCTGCACGGCGACCAACAGATAAGCCCAGCTCAACGCCACAAGATTGATTGCCGCCCAATAACGCTTGCTTAAACAGGTTATCACCAATGCTAGTTTGTTCGCCTCGGTATAGACGGTTACGTTGTTGATCACGAAGGCGTTGTCCGTATTCCAGAATACGCAATTCTTCAACGATCGACAGGCTCACATGGCTATCTGAACCGATACCCCAACGTCCATTCAAACATTCAAATTCAACGCCAGGGAAAATGCCATCACCCAAGTTTGCTTCTGTCGTCGGACATAATCCCACTACCGCTTTGCTGCTGGCAATTGCATTGAGTTCGTATTCATTCAGGTGTGTCGCGTGAATTAAGTTCCAACGCTCATTCAAACCTACATGTTCATGCAGCCATTCAACAGGGCGTTGACCGCTCCATGCCAAACAGTCATTCACTTCTTTCTGCTGTTCAGAAATATGAATGTGTACCACTTTGTTGCTGTCTAATGAGCTCAATACTTCTTTGATTTGCTGCTCTGTTACCGCACGTAGTGAATGGAAACAGATACCAAGGTTGTGCAGTTTAGAACCTGCTAAGGCTTGTTCACATTGACTTTGCAGTTCCAAATAAGAGTGTGACGAATTGATAAAGCGAGCTTGACCTTCGTTCGGAGCCTGCGCGCCAAAACCAGAATGAGAATACAGCACAGGTAGCAGCGTCAGACCAATACCAGAGCGATCCGCGGCATTGATTAACTGGTGAGACATCTCAGCTCGGTTGGCGTAGTGTTTACCCGCAACATCATTATGTAAGTAGTGGAATTCACCCACTTGGGTATAACCTGCTTTAAGCATGTCGATATAAAGCTGAGTCGCGATAACGTTGGCTTGTTCTGGCGAAAGTTTTTGTACAATTTTGTACATCAGATCGCGCCAACTCCAAAAGCTATCATTCGGGTTCAAACACACTTCTGCCATTCCCGCCATTACACGTTGGAAAGCATGTGAATGCACGTTTGCTAAGGTTGGCAATACTGGGCCAATAAGCTTTACAGCACCCTCAATAGCTGAAGTATCCGATTCGATACGAGTAAACACTCCATCGGTGACTTCGAAAGAGACATTGTTATGCCAACCATCAGCAAGCCAAGCTCGCTCAGCAAAGAAATAATGACGTGTTTGAGTCCCTGTCATGGTGAATTCCTAGTTCAAAAAAGTAATCACTTGCACTGTTTAAAATAAGTGTAATTTAGCTTTATATGTATATACAAGTTATATTTTACAACTCAATTCACCCACAGAAACAAGGGAATTCGATACAAGAAAAAGTGAGATAAACGCAATAATTAATTAACTTCTCACTTGCAACAACGTTTTATGACAGCTAGATTAACAAATGTATATACATTTAATAAAGATAACGGAGTATCTGTCAAATGAGTCAGCCAAATTGTGTGCGTTCACCATTCGAATTTCATCAAGGAAGCGTCCCTCTATTAGTGAGCATGCCTCACTCTGGTCTAGGTCTGACTCCAGAAGTTGAACAAGGTTTAACGCAAGCCGCAAAGAAACTTCCAGATACTGATTGGTTTATTCCAGAGCTTTATGAGTGCGTAAAAGAACTGGGTGCGAGTGTGATTTCAGCCAACTATTCTCGCTACGTGATTGACCTAAATCGACCAAGTGACGACAAGCCACTCTACACAACAAAAACGACAGGCTTGTTCCCAGAGATCCTTTTCGACTCAACTCCGGTTTTCGTTGATGGTAAAGCACCAAGCGAAAATGACCACGAACGCTACAAAGAACAGATTTGGCATCCATACCATTCCACTATTGAACAAGAACTCGCGCGCCTTAAATCCATTCACGGCTACGCAATCTTATTCGATGCTCACAGTATCGCCGCGCAAGTACCTATGTTGTTTGATGGAACGTTACCTGAGTTCAACTGGGGAACCAACCAAGGCGAATCATGCAGCAGCGCAATTGTAGATGCTGTGATGGGCGCTGTTTCTGACCGCTATAGCCAAGTAATCAACGGACGTTTCAAAGGCGGTTTCATCACTCGCGGATTTGGTAAACCGAGCGAAAACATTCACGCCATACAGCTTGAAATGTCACAAGACACTTATGTAAACAATGACGCGCTCACTCAAGGGAGATACGAGTTGGATGCGGACAAAGCCATCGCAATTAAATCGCAACTTAACGCGATTTTAAGTGCTGTTCTAAAGGCAAAGATTTAACTGTTCAAAGCAATAAACCTAAATATTTTCCGCTTGGATAAGCGGCGAGAAAAGAGCGTATAAACGCCAAGATTAAAAGTTCAGTCAAAAACACTGAGCACTGGGCAGAATGACTGCCTACGTTCAAAGTTTAACTCACTAAGGAAGGTAACTATGGAAGCAACCGGATCCATGCTCACTAAACCAATTTGGTCTTCAGCACTGAAACTGGTTTTGTTCAGCCTTATCGGCATCATCTTTTTCTTTGTACCGATCGAAATTAACGCAAAATCCACCATACCACTCGACCATATGGTTTCTTGGCTACGTGCAGCATCACCTAAAGGTGTTGAGATTTATGCACTGCTGATGATCATCGCTGGCGGTGTTTACCCTTTCATCTCTGGGAGTTGGAACGCAAACACAACACAGAAAGTGCTTTCTGTACTTAAAGTTGTCGGCGTAATTACTGCTCTAATGGCGTTTTTTTCAGTGGGCCCAGCACTGCTATTTGAGAAAGACATGCTGCCATTTCTATTTGGCAAACTTGTTGTGCCAGTCGGTTTGATTGTTCCTGTTGGCGCAATCTTCTTAGCGTTTTTAATCGGCTTTGGTTTGCTTGAAATGGTTGGCGTGCTGCTTCAACCTGTGATGCGCCCTATTTTCAAAACACCGGGTAAATCAGCCATTGATGCTGTTGCTTCTTTTGTAGGCAGCTACTCAATTGGCCTTTTGATAACCAACCGTGTCTACAAGTCTGGTCAATACTCAGCAAAAGAAGCCGCTATTATCGCGACTGGTTTTTCGACAGTCTCTGCCACCTTTATGGTTATCGTTGCAAAAACGTTGGGATTGATGGAGATCTGGAACCTGTTCTTCTGGAGCACATTAGTTCTGACTTTTGTAGTAACAGCCATTACGGTGCGTCTGCGTCCACTTGCACGTTTAGACGATTCAAAGCCCATTGCTGACGAAACACCAAGTGATTTGCCACGCATCAAACAAGCAGTGAATGAAGGTCTACAAATTGCAGACAAATCTGACCCCGTAGTAAGCAGCATCATTAAGAACCTAAAAGAAGGTCTGTTAATGGCAATGAGTATTCTGCCATCCATCATGTCTGTGGGTTTAATTGGTTTGCTTCTGGCTAAATACACGCCTGTATTCGAATGGCTAGGCATCCTTTTCTACCCATTCGCATGGGTCGCACAAATACCAGATCCAATGCTAGTTGCGAAAGCGTCGGCTACTGGCCTTGCAGAGATGTTCTTACCTGCACTGATTGCAGCAAAAAGTGATTTCATCACTCGCTTTGTAGTTGGTCAGATTTCGATTTCTTCCATATTGTTCTTCTCTGCGTCTATTCCTTGTATTTTGTCGACTGAGATTCCAATCTCAGTAAAACAGATCGTTGTAGTTTGGTTCCAACGTACTGTATTAACGCTGCTGCTAAGTTCTCCAGTGGCATATGCGATTCAGCATTTCGCGATGAATTAAAAACACAAACACTAACAACGTTTTCCATCCCCGCAAACTGCGGGGATTTTTATTAGTGAGCGACTTCAAGCGACCGTTTTGATCACTTCATAACAATATGATTATTTAGGAAATTAATATTATTAATTTTAATTAATCCCACAGTTAGCCACTTCTCGTTAACGTTGCCAACATATCAACACCTTATGATCATGCTCGGCACAACGCTAAAGATAGGATGTCATTTCAGGAAAGAGCGGCTCAATTGGAAAATTAAACATTGGGGTTATCTTATGAAGATATTCATCATCATCCTTGTTCTGACCGTTAGCGGTTGTGTATCTATCCAAACACCGACCTCTCCTCCAAACAACGATGTTCATTCAGTCACAATCGTTGAGGACCTCCCAAAAGATTTACCGAGTGGCACGGCACAGTTTAAACAGTCTCAATTGATTTTTGTTCATGCGGATCAAGCTTCGGAATTTGTTGCGGGTCTCTTAATTCCTGTTCCTTTTGTGACGGGCATTGTTGTCGACTATGTAAAAGACAGTGCAGCTGAAGACTATGAAAAGCGTCTGAATCAGCTTCGAGTGTACGATATCGTCAACAATGAACTCGCAAGCTATGACAACCTGCAATCAAGTCAAGATGGCTATAAATTGTATCCTCTAATCTTTATCGAAGAGTGCTATGACGATGTTTATCGCCTCTCTCTAACATATCAGATTGAAAAAGATGGCTGGGTTGGACGCTACTACTATCACTTACCCACCACAATCAAAACGGAAGACATCACCGCCCCACCTTTAGATGCGTTAGATTCAATTGTTGACGATTTACACGTAGAGGCGAGAACACTGCTTGACATGGTTGATCGTGATTTAAGAGGCGAACTGACACCTTCAGGTGAAAAAGCGAAAGTAGGTAGCTTATTTATTGTGGGTGGAAATATTTCAGGCGTGGTAACTCCAACCATTCTCGCATATAGAAATGCACAAATTATAGAGGAAACCGAATCTTCTGTTACATTAAGCATTCCTGGCGATCCAACGGGTAAAGCAAAAAATGGCGGCATGGCTTACGGAGTGCACTATTTTGAAAAAAGCCAACTACACACCTTTGAACCCGGGAAAAGTTAAACCTTTGCTTCTTACTTTTAACTCTGTCTCAAAATGAGCGAATCTGTCATGAACATGAAAAATGCCAATACCAAGCTTTGGATTGAAAAGTCTGGCGATGATTTCCCTTTCTACAACGGCAAACCCTGCACTATCAACGCCTATCAATGGGCTGCTTTGCTTGCATCTGTTGCTTTAGGCTTTGCCTTTTTGAGTGTGAAGATAGATGTGTTAAGCGGCACATTTGGCGGAATAGCCCGCTCAACTCTGTTTTTTGCCGTGCCTTTAACGGTGTTTTATCTGATTACTAATAAAGAGGTTACAGCTCTTTTTCGCAAGTTAAGATGGCGAGACGCGCGAGTAATGATTTCAATCGCTTTGGTAAATCTGCTTGTCACCATAGCATTAGGCGCGCTTTTTCATAATACACTTGGGGCTGACACCAACACCGCTATAGGTGCTTTGAAAGATTTATCAAACCACGAGCGCCTCTTGTTTTTCGTGCAAAGTTTGCCGCAACTTTTTGGCGAAGAGGTGTTAACTGTTCTACCATTTCTTGCGTTTTTACACTTTAGCTATCGCTATTTAGGGCTATCAAGAACGCGCTCGGTCTTGTTGGCGTGGCTACTGTCTTCGTTGGTTTTTGGACTTGTTCACTTACCGACTTACAATTGGAACTGGCTACAATGCATTATTGTCATCGGTAGCGCACGCCTCATCCTCTCATTGGCTTACATCAGAACCAAAAATATTTGGGTTTCAACAGGTGCTCACATCATCAATGATTGGGTTATATTTTCATTGGTCATGATCGCTCATTAACTCATGACTTATTTATAGGCGTGCAGCGTGTCTACTTTGCTTGCCAATTGTGTTTACTTAAGCCATATACCGCATGGTCAACAACGCGACCGTTGAGGTTTTCCGCGCAAGTAATAATGCCTTCCAAGTTGAAGCCTAAACGCTTACAAACGTTGCGACTAGGTGCGTTATCAACAGCGGCGGAAATCTGCACTTTCTGCATTTTCAATTCACGAAAAGCTATGTCGATGAGCTTGGATACTGAACGGGTGACGATGCCCTTACCTCTAAATTGTTCCCTCAACCAGTAGCCAATTTCGACCTTTTTAAGATCATGATTAATGGTATTAAAGCTGATGTTACCTACTAGTTCGTCCTCATAGAACATCGCGCACACTAGAGATTTTCCATCCGCATAATCGTGCAGTGAACGTTGAATGAAACTGAGGAAAAATTCTTCATTATCGGCATGAGGAGGCCAAGCCAACCACTGACTTAAATATTCACGTTCACTTTGAACAATTTCGAAATAGCGAGGTGCGAATGAACGCTGTACCAAAACCAGCTTTAAATCCTTTTCTATTTGCAGGCTAAACATTGTTTCCCTCTATAACGTATCGCATCATTTGGGCTCTTCAAATGGATGGCTGAGTTATCTTTGTTTATATGTACGGGTCTCAGAATGACAGCTTCAAATGAAAGTCGCAATCAAGGATAACTAATTAAGTTCATTGTGGTTCCAGAAGAACCTTTGCTTCTCTTTATCAATCGCTCCCAACTTGCGGTAAAAGCCAATGGCGTTGGTATTTGATGTTGGTGTTTGCCATTGAATTTCTGATAAAGAAAGTTCTTCAGCAAACTCTGAAGCTTTCATCAGCATCGCTTTGCCTATGTCTTTACCTCTGACTTCAGGACTAAGATAAAGACAGTCCAAGTAGAGATAGTGTTTCATATTCCATGTTGAAAACTGCCTTATCAGGCTCATATACCCCACAACAATGCCATCGATTTCAGCAACCCAAATTGTTGCGGGGTATATTTGATTCTGTAAAGTCTGAAGCTGGCCGGATTCCACCAGAGTGTGACCTTCATAATCCGCGTGCTCGCACATTAGTTGCCAAATATCGTAAGCATCATCTGAACAACTCATTCGGATATCGATTCGTTGATTCACTGTTTCACTCCAAGTTAACCTGTTCACAGCTTCAGCTTTATTTTACTCTCTTAAACCATCATTTAGCTTTGTGCATCACCTAGCCGGCGATTCACAGGGTATCGCTCGAAGTCTTCCCAATACTGAATTCCACCAATCATCTCTTTAACAGAAAAACCCAAGGCTGAAATTTTTTTAGCCGCTTTCGTCGCGCCGTTACAGCCGGGCCCCCAGCAATAAACAACAAAGGCAGTGTCTTTAGGATAATGCGCAAAAGATTCCGCACTGATGTTGGCGTGAGGCATGCTATCTGCAGTAATGGCGTGACTTTTGTTATAGGCCTCGACACTTCGAACATCTAGCAAAATGAACTGTTTGTTGTTCTCTCTGATATCGGCGTAAACATCTGAGCAATCCGTTTCAAAATTCAACTTGTTGCTAAAAAATGCATTCGCTGTTTCACTGTCAGCCGCTGGGTGGGCAAGTACACTCGACATAGTCATAATGATTTCTTTCCTTAACGTTGTATAACCAAAGCCATGTTGTTTCCTAGCCAGTGTATTGACCAAGCATAGCGATGAGAATTCGTAGTTTCTGAAGGGAGCGTTAAGAGAAAACAAATATACTTTTGCATCTGATAGCCGATAATGAGGCATCAATTGCTGCTAATGAAACGTGCTGGATTACATGGAATTTTATCACCTACGCTCATTTGTTGTTGTCGCTCAAACAGGAAACTTAACCCTAGCGGCTAAGCAACTCTATACAACGCCACCAGCCGTCAGCGCACACATCAAAGCGCTGGAAGAAGAACTGCAAGTTCCACTTTTTGTACGTACCAGTAAAGGGATGACACTGACCGAAAAAGGCGAACTGTTACTTAAAAAAGCGCAAAAAACCTTAGATTCCGCGTTTGATTTAGTGAACGCTGCTGCATCGAGTCAGGATGAAATTGTTGGTACGTTTCGCTTAGCATTGAATCAAAAACCAGCACAGCTTGAGATCCCTCGCCTAATAGAGAATTTGCTGCAAAGTACACCCGGTATTACATTGCAAATCTACCCTATGTCTACAGGGAAAACGATTGAAGCAATACGCGCTGAAGAGATGGACGGAGGTTTTGTGTATGGGGAAGTACCAAGCGATTTTTTTTCAGTGAAAGTTAAATCGCAAAAAATCACAACGATTGCCCCATTTGGTTTTGACTCCGATACGCCCTTAGAAAAGAGTCACTGGATTACCATGGGGTACTACTGTCCGTTTGATGATTTTCTAAAAATAAAGATGGGGAATGATATCAATGCCATTACCAGCAGTGATGATGATGCAACTCGCTTAGAACTTGTAAGAAGTGGGTTGGGGCTAAGCTTTTATGAATTTGAAGAAGCAAAGGAACATGTGCAGAACAATCAAATCACCATCATTCCAGATTTAGACTTCGAGGCTGAGCTCTATTTTATAGTGCCTAAAAACAAAGCTAATTCACCAATTGCCAAAGCCGTTATGCAAGAGATCTGTGTCATCTGGGAAATAGAGTAAACTTCTAGTACCTATCAGAAACCCCATATATTGACTGCTAAATAAGAGACTCCTAATACCATAAAAGCCGAAAGCAGGAACGATACATGGACTAGTGAAGCTCTACATTAAGATTTAGAGAAGAAATACCATTGATGTTTGCACTAGCTTTGTTCAACCGTTGACCAAGATCGCTTTCTTATTAGGAAAAATTTAGTAATGTTTTAAGAAAATTTTTAGAGAATTTTCCTTGGCAACGTTAAAAGACATCGCAGACAAAGTTGGTGTAGCATCATCAACAGTATCTAGAGTCCTGAATCAGGACGATACACTTTCGATCACTGCTGAAAAGCGACAGTTAATCAATAAAGTGGCAATTGAGCTAGGTTATCTTTCTCCTGTCCAGCGTAAGAAGCAGCGCCAACAACAAAATGCCATAGCAGCTCGCACCCACTACAAGCTGGCAAATGGAGACGCGCTAAACTTGGTGGTCGTTCATTGCCTTAGTCCCAATGAAGAACTAAACGACCCTTACTATACAGCGATTCGAATTGGCATAGAGAATAGCTGCCATCAACACAACATCGCTTTGCGTAATACTTTTGCCAATAACTTAGCTGCGAACAGCAGTTTCTTACAACAAGCTCAAGCCGTTATTTGTGTTGGCCATTTTAAAGATCAAGATGTCACCCTCATCCAGTCACTAAATCCTAACCTGATATTTGTTGATTCAAACCCGCTAGATAAACAGTGTGATGTAGTGCAATTCGATAGAGAAGCTGCCTCACGAGAAATTGTTGGCAATATGATATCAGCCGATGTTCAGCGACCTGCATTCATTGGTAATGATGAGACCCGTTTGCATGTATTTCGAGAAATAACCCAAACTCACGGCATTTACGATTCAGCACGCTGCAAGGTTAGCACGAACTTTTGCATTGAATCCGGCTATTTAGCGATGACAGAAATGCTGTCCACTCAACCTTGGCCTGATGTAGTTTTTGCTGCAACAGACATTATCGCCATAGGTGTCTATCGCGCTATCCAAGAAAGGGATATCGAAATCCCTAAAGATATCCAAGTGATCAGTATGAACGACATCCCTACCGCACAGCATATGAATCCAAGTCTCACAACGATGAGACTCTATGCGACGGAGATGGGTGAAGCAGCTGTAGCTCTATTTATGGAGCTCGTTGCTGGACGCCAGTATCACAAAACAGTTCAGCTCGGCTATGAGATGATATGGCGGAAAAGTTTTGCAAAACCACTCTAACTTCAGCTTCACCTATGTTTAGAAGCAAAATAGATAGAAAAAGCGGCCGTTCAACGACCGCTTTTCTTTTTATCAAGTTTCAAACGATTTCGTTAGTTTATACGCAGGCCTTCTTCATTAAACAGATGGCATTGTTCACTGAAGCAGCTCAGTCCAACATCACAGTAGCTTTCTAATACTTGATCTCCCACTAAGTGTACTTTGAAACTGTCAACGCCAGCACAATGGCCAAACATATATGTAGCGTTACCTAGCCGCTCTGTTACTTCATTACGCATCGTCAGATGAACATCCCCTTCTCTTTCCAAATTGAGATGTTCTGGACGGATACCGATTGTCACTGGTTGCCCTTCTGAGACCGTGTAATCACGGCGTAACAAGCTCACTGTATTGCCGTCCTTCAGTTTTATATTCACTCGTTCTTGTTCGCAGCTCACTACCGTTGCGGGTAACAAATTCATCTTAGGAGAGCCAATGAAACCCGCCACAAACAGATTTTGTGGCCTATTATAAAGATCGATTGGAGAACCCACCTGTTCGATTCGCCCATGATTGAGTACAACAATTTTATCCGCTAACGTCATCGCTTCAACCTGATCATGGGTAACATAAATCATGGTGTTCCCCATTTCCTGATGCAGCTTTGCTATTTGCAAACGCATTTCAACTCTTAACTCAGCATCCAAATTTGACAAAGGCTCGTCAAACAAAAATACTTTGGGGTCTCGAACGATTGCCCGTCCTATTGCGACTCGCTGACGCTGACCACCCGATAGCTCTTTGGGCTTACGATCGAGTAGCTGTTCTAGCTGCAACGTTTTTGCTGCTCTCTGCACCAGTTGCTCAACTTCCAACTTTGGTCGACCATTCATTTTCAGACCAAAACCGATATTTTCAGCAACCGACATATGTGGGTATAGAGCATAAGACTGAAACACCATCGCAATACCACGTGCCGCTGGGTCAAGTTCGTTTACTCTCTGGTCGTCTATTTCAATTGCACCATCAGAAATCTGCTCTAATCCCGCAACCATGCGAAGCAAGGTTGATTTTCCGCATCCCGACGGTCCCACAAAAACCACAAACTCTCCAGACTCAATATCCAGATTAACATTGTGTATGGTTTGAACACTGCCGTAACGCTTAACGATGTTTTCTAAAGTGATATTAGCCATATTGAACCTCATTTTGAGTTTTTTGGCTGATGACCTGTTGATGTTGAACCGAAATAGCTCGAGAGAATTCGCCAAAACACGAACTCTTCAGTTTGATTTCACCAGTTCCCTCTTGAAACGCTCGCACCCAGAAGCTGGCAACGCCGCCCTCTAAAGGTATTGCTGTTGGGCCGATTACAGCAAGATTGTCACTGCTGCTGATCTGAATAACATCTTTGAAATAAGGCAGTATTTGACCTTTTTGATCGAGAGCTTTAATGACCACGTGACAGGTATCACCACAGTGAGCATGTAAGCTATCTGTCTGCAAACTGATATCTAGTCGCGTTGGCAACGGAGAGGCCGCAAGTTCGGTTTCAATACAAGCAGTGCCATCCACATAACCAGTGAACTTAATATCTTGCCAAGAGTTACCCCAGTCGCCTACAGGCAGATCTCGCTGATTAGTCACATCAACCACAACAGGCGGGTTTGGCAGATTCGGGAAGCGGCCTTTGTCAGGGAAAAAGCTGCGACAAACTCCATCACCAATCTGAATATCAACACGATCGCAGTTGGTCAAAATAATTAATGGCAGAGCTTTTGCCTCCGGACGTTCACCACGAGTCCAGTAGGTCACAGGATTGAGAATGGCTTGATGTTTCGGCGATATCTGACTGGCATAAACTGATGCAGCAAACTTTGGAACCCTGAATGCGTCATTAACACCGTGGTAGCAAATTTTGTCACCACTTCCGAAATCCCTGTGGGTGTTGTAATCAAATAAACACCAAGTGATGGCGCCGCTAATATTCGGGTTCGAAAAACTGGCATTCAGCACTCGTAGATGACGCATCACATGCTCATTTTGCCAAACTTCGCAGTCAGTACGTTTGGTTGGGAACATATGCCCTGCATACTCAGTAACTAAATACGGAACAGGTTTATCTAAACCAGTCACAGTTTGCGGACTGCGCAGTTCAATATCCCCATGAGGATTCAAATGGCTATCGCTCAAAATGAAGTCGTTCATGGTATAAACATCCTCAAGATATTCACTGTTCTGAATGCAGCGTACACCACCCGTTTGTCGGCTAGGATCGAGTTTACGAGCCAATGCGTTTGTCTGAGTATAAAAGTCGTGATTGTCCACAGATTCATTAATGCGTACGCCCCACAAAATGATGCTAGGGTGATTCCAATCGCGTTCAATCATCGCTTGCACATTATCAATTGATTTTTGCTGCCAAGCTTGATCACCGACATGTTGCCAGCCTGAAATTTCCTCAAAAACGAGTAATCCCAGTTCATCGCATCGATCGAGAAAATGTACAGACTGAGGATAGTGAGAAGTACGGATCAAGTTGAAGCCTAGTTTTTTCTTAGCCAGCTCCGCATCGAGTTGTTGGGCGCGTTTGCCCATCGCATAGCCCGCATAAGGATAGCTTTGATGACGGTTTACCCCAACCAACTGAAGTCTTTCATTGTTGAGATAAAATCCATCTATCCTGAACTCCGCTTCACGAAGCCCAAAACGACACTGATAATGATCACTCAGATTTTCACCACGCAACTCTACTTGCAACGTATATAAATTCGGGTGGTCTGGATGCCACAATTGCGCCTCAGTAAGCGGCTCGAAACACACTTTTATCGCTTGTTCATCTGACTGGCAATTCGTGATTTGCTGACTAGCGACTGTATTACCTTCGGCAGAGACTAGTGTTAGCTTCATCGTCAATGGCGCGTTGTAATCAGCCAGTTTTTCTAGATAAACCGTTGCTTCCACTGTTGGCTTTGTCAGAACGTTAAAGGTATCGACTTTAACGTTCTTCACGCGCACCTCATCAAAGCGAGTTAAGGTCACGTCACGATAAATGCCAGGAAAGCAAAGAAAATCAATCATGCCACCAAAAGGTGGAATCGCTGGATTTTCTCGTCCACTTAACGTGACAGTAATGTGATTGTTGCCCTCTTGTAACCAAGGTGACAGATGTACATCAAATGGCGTATAGCCATCGCTATGCTGCTTGGTCAACTTACCATTAACGTATACGTGTGCGTCACACATTACCCCTTCAAAATGCATAACGAGTTGGTTGCTAAGATCGGTTTGCGTCGCTTTTAAGCAATACTGATAAGTAAAATCTTGATGAAGTTTTGTTTCGTCAAAATAGTTCAGAGGCACATCAACCGCGTTGTGCGGTAACTCTATTTGCTGGCTACCCTGCACTTGATCAAGTGAAGCGTTGATGTGAAAGCCTGGGCAAAACACCCAGTTTTGAGACAATAATTGGGTATTTCGCATTATTTAACGGCTCCGGTCATACTGGCGATAAATTGCTTTTGCATCGCGAAGAAAATCAAAAGGCTTGGCAATGTGGAAAGTACGGTGCCAACCATAATCAGCCCAAAATCGGGTGAATAAGCAGAAGCAAAGCTAGAGAGAATAAGGTTTATTGTTTTAAGTTCATTAGATTGCAGGACTATTAAGGGCCACAAGAATGAGTTCCAAGAAGACATGAATACGATAATGAAGGCGGCAGAGTAACTGGCTCGCATTATTGGCACGTAGACAAAAAGGAAAATTTTCCACTCCGCAACGCCTTCTACCCTAGCAGCATCAATAAGCTCCAGAGGGAAAGATTTGGTGCATTGGCGAAAATAGAAAATGATGAACGCGCCAGAAATGGTCGGCATTATCACAGCAAAGTGAGTATCGAGTAACCCCGCTTTACCAAACATTGTGAACAGCGGAATCATCAAGGCAGCAAACGGGATCATCATTGTCGTTAACAAAGCGGTATAAACACGTTCACGATTCTTACTTTGATAAATTTCAAACGCATAACCAGCAATAGAACATATCGCTAGTGTCGCGACTGTACTGATAATGGCTATTTTGGCTGTATTCCAGAAAATTAAAGCCAAATCCACTTGGCTAGTCAGATTGTTTAAATTAACCAGTAGTTGGTCGCCAAATGTATATTTCCCAATGTTGATATCGCTAGTACGGTTGGTACTCGATACCACCATCCAGTAAAACGGAAATAGCGAGAATAGACTGACAATACCTAAAAACAAGTGCATGAATAAGGTATAAAGTTCACTACGTTTCATGATTACTTGTTCCTCGCAGCTTTAAATTGCACGACAGCGAGAATCGCCGATAGCACAACAATCACATAAGAAACTGTGGCCGCGTAACCGAAGTTCGGCACATAAGAAAATGATAAGTTGTAGATATAGAGTGACAAAGTCATCGTTGAGTTCGCAGGCCCGCCATTAGTGATGTTCATTGCTTCATCAAATAACTGAAGCGTACCTATGGTGGAAGTTACCGTAGTAAATAAGATCACGGGTTTCAGTAATGGAACGGTGATGAAGAAGAACTGCTTTATTGGACTCACACCGTCAATTCGAGCTGCTTCATATATCGACTTATCAATATTCTGCATCGCCGACAGAAAGAAGATCATGTTGTAACCAGTCCAACGCCAAGTAATTGCGATGATAACCGTTACTTTCGCCCAGAATGGGTCGGCTAACCACGGAATCGGTTCAGAAATGATGTGAATCGCCATCAAGACCGAGTTCACAACGCCATCGAGCTCAAACATACTCTTAAACAGTATTGAGTAAGCCACCAAAGAAGTTACGCAAGGCAAGAAAATAGCCAATCGGAACCACTGTTTGTACCTTAATTTAGATGAATTCAAACACGATGAGACCGCCAGAGAAAGGAAGATCATGATCGGTACTTGAATGGCTAGAAATGTCAGAGTATTCCAAAGGGCTTTTTTAAACATGGGATCATAAAAAAGCCTGATCACGTTAGAGACGCCTGAAAATTCTAATATTACCCCACGACCGGAATGCAATGATAACCAAAGCGACTTTCCAATCGGATAGAGAGTCATTAAGGCAATTAAACCCACGGCAGTTGCGACAAAAGCCCAGCCGTTAATGTCATACAGCCTGTGCATCTTGGATTTATGCATGGTTACACCATTTAATCGGATTGAAGAGGCTTGGGGACGCCCCCCAAGCCGAACTGGTTTACATCAGTTGGTATTTAAGTGCGGTTTCGACGCGTTTTAACACTTCATCAACCGAATCACCGGATAGAAGAGCGGGAATTTCAGCAGAGATAGCGTTGTCTACTTCTTGTGTGTACATGCCATAAGAAACTTGCGGAATTTCTGCTACCCACTTGGAGAAATCAGAGAAAACAGGTTGCCCAGAGAAGAACGCATCTTCGACTGTATAGGCATATCCCACACTTGCTGGCAAATATGTGGCCAAAGCACCACGTTCAACTAGCAAGGTTTGGTACATGTCGTCATCAGCTGCGAATGTTTTTTTGAGGAAATTGATAGCAGCTTCTTTATCTTTGCTGGTACTTAGCACATACCAACTTGAACCACCTTGGTTGGAAGCATGTTTTGCATTAGGTAGATTAAGACTTGGGATTGGTGCCACTCGCCATTTACCTTTTTGCTCCTCAACGGCTTTAATTGAACCCATGATCCAAACACCAGACGTTACTGTCGCCACCTGACCCGCGTTAAAGCTGCCGACAAAACTAGACCAACCTGATGTTGGGCGAGTAATTTTAGCCTCATTGATAGCTTTGATGGTTTTTAGCGTCTCTTTAAGCGCTTGGTTATTAGCGATGTTCATCTCTCCTTCAGGAGTAAAGAACCATTCACCACCTGACTGCATCATGATGTGAGGTAACACTACGTCATTGATGTCATATGTGAGCATACTAATACCAGTCTTAGCTTTGACGTCTTTACCGATTTCAATAAACCTGTCCCACGAAATATTAACCAAATCTTTGTGGGTATAGCCTGCTTTCTCTAGATAATCACTTCGGTAAAACATTCCAGCGACACCAGAGTCAAAAGGAATGCCATACACTTTGTCACCAATGGTCATCACTTTAACTTTATATGGTGCAAACTGGCTGTAGTCGATTTGCTCCTGCAGCGGCAGAAAAGAGCCTGGGTAAGCCTGCAAATACTTCTGAGCATTGTAATCTTCAATTAAGACAATATCGGGCAACGAACTAGTAACACCGGAGGCCAGCATGGTATGTAGTTTTTGTTCAATGTCTTCCTTGCCTGAATCAATAACCTTGAGATTAAAACTAGGGTCGATTTTCTTATAGCGATCGGCAGCTTCATTCATGGCAGCCACATTGAAGTTTGGGTCCCAGGCCCAAACAGTCACATCAGCAGCTAAGCTTTTGGCAGAAATTCCAGCAGTAAGCAAAGTGGTTACCGCCAGCGAAAATACCTTATTCTTGTTGTTCATAGGCTTTCAGTCCTTTGTTTTAAGTAGCAGACTGAGGATAGGGTTGGTATGAGATAAAGACAACGGCGTTTGACCGCAAGGAAAAAGCATCTAGTGATAGCGTTCACATTACTTTTCAAGAAAAGTAAAAAAGCGGGATCCCAACAATAAATATTCAGGAAAATTTTCCTAACTACTATAAACAGCATCTAAGAGACTACGAATCCATAGACTATGACTACGAATTACCTTCACTGAACGTAGGATAGGTACATCCAATATCCATTTTACGTAACTGAAAAGCTGCTCGATTTAAGGCATAGCGCGAGAATTGAGCTAAGGGCCTGAACTGGCGGCTACATTTACATATTAAAAAGTGTATGAGTTTGACGCATGATTTTGCACTTAATTCTGTTGGAAACCTTGCTAATCGTTAGTTGGATTAACTAGAAGTGCAAATAAATGAGGGGGGAGTTAGGGATAGAAAGCCACAAGATCAAGCGAGACTGTGGCAAATCAATCTTGAGTTATTGGTGCTGCTTAAAGAAGCGTTCAGCACTAGCGAAAAGAGATTCACAGAGTTTTTCTTGCGCCTTGAATTCATCGGAACCAGCCGTCATCGTTTCAAGAGTCTCTTTTGCACTATGGTATTCACCTACCATTTGCGCAAATTTTGCTTCATAGCCACTTTTCCAAGCTTTCTTTGCAACTTTATCTCGTCTTTTTCTCATTCACTATTCCTATACTGAAAAGCATTTTTAAAAGATATTCACTTTGATATTTATAATTTATAAACAAGAATAAAAATTTAGTTACAACGAAATAAGAATCATAGTTACATCTAAATAAAATAAATTTAAAAATATCGATTAAATAGACTATTCAGGTCATTAAAAATAAGGTGTTCACTTGCGTGAATTTAGGATAAAAACTTATCGAAATATTTTTATCCTACTCGTTTTTCTTCCATTTAAATAAGCAACTCGTGCTTATTTATTTCAAGAGCTAACTTAAGCTGCTAAAACGTTAGTAGCTTGAGCGCCTTTAGCACCCTGCTCAACGCTAAATGTTACTTTCTGTCCTTCAGCTAAAGTTTTAAAACCTTCTGAAACGATAGAATTGAAGTGAACAAATAGGTCTGGACCGCCATTGTCTTGAGAAATGAAACCAAAACCTTTTGTTTCGTTAAACCACTTTACTGAACCAGTTGCTTTATTAGACATAATAAATACCTCGTTAATCATCATAAAATCCAAAATCGAGGCTATTTGATGGAAGATGAAGAATAAGTTGCCGCAGGAGTAGTATAACGAAATCGATCGAAAGAAAACTGAGAAGAGACTTGAACTAAACATTTCATAAATAGCTCACGTTTAAGAGCTGCGTGCACTATACACCGATTAGGTCAAATAGATATAAATATTTCCGAATATTTTTACCTTTTCACTTTAGAGAGCAATAAAATATGTCGTATTTGGGATGATTAAGAGTGATTTTTCATGCATTAAATATTTTCATTTTGTTGCTTTGATACAAAAAGCATTCGTCAGAATTACTGAATGAGAGACACCGTATATTTAACTCTATTTACTTGCCAGAAGAGAAAAAACCCGCACTTCACATCGTAAAGTGCAGGCTTTTCTCATTCAATTCAAAGCAATTACATTACGTATTCGTAAGGTGCTTGAATACCTAGTGGAATGCCCACCGCCCAGTAAGCAAGCAAGAAGGCAGTCCAACCAATCAACATGGCGATTGAGAATGGCATCATCAGAGAAGCCAGAGTACCAATACCTGTTGATTTCACGTAACGTTGGCAGTAAACCACCACTAGTGGGAAGAACACCATCAGAGGTGAAATGATGTTAGATACTGAATCACCCACACGGTAAGCCGCTTGAGAAAGCTCAGGTGAGATACCAACAGCCATTAACATTGGCACTAGGATTGGACCAATCAATGCCCATTTCGCAGACGCAGAACCGATAATCAGGTTTACTGAAGCAGTCAGAAGGATCATACCCACAATTGTTGCTTCACCCGGCAGGTTCATTGCTTTCAAACCTTCCGCGCCGTACAACGCTAGCATAGTACCGATGTTTGATTGTGCGAAAACCGATAGGAACTGTGCACAGAAGAACGACATTACGATGTATGCGCCCATGGTAGACATAGTCGTTGCCATTGCTTTGATGATGTCATTACTGGTTTTAAACGTGCCAGAAACTCGACCGTAGACATAACCTGGAATGATAAACAGGATGAAGATCAACGGAACAATAGACTTCATAATTGGCGCAGAAAACGCAGTAATTTGACCATCAGGCGAGCGCAAAGCTGAGTTTTCAGGCATTAGCGCTGCAACAAGAAGCGCGATACCAGCAACCATTGCCCAACCTGCGTAACGGAAAGCTTTTGATTCTAGCTCAGTGAAAGACGCAAGATCCGGTGCTTTTTCCGCATCTTCATCGATTGGCGTGTTTGCCAAACGAGGTTCGATGATTTTCTCGGTTACGTACCAACCAATAGCGACAACAACAACAGATGAAAGGCCAGTAAAGATGATATTGGCCAGAGGGTTCACCACGTATTCAGGGTCAAGAACTTGCGCTGCCGTCTGAGTGAAACCCGCTAGCAATGGGTCGATACCAGAAGGGATAAAGTTAGCCGAGAAGCCACCAGAAACACCAGCAAATGCCGCTGCAATACCAGCTAAAGGATGGCGACCCGCTGCGTGGAAAATGATACCACCAAGAGGAATAACCAGTACGTAACCAGCGTCTGCTGCGGTGTGTGACACAATCGCTACCAGAATCAGCATCGGCGTTAACAGTTTCGCTGGCGTAAAGTTCAGCATCTTCTTCAGGCCAGTAGTGATAAAGCCTGAAGAGTCGGCAACACCGACACCTAACATCGCAACCAACACGATGCCTAGCGGTGCAAAGCCCGTGAACGTTGTTACCATACTCGCAAGGAAATTCGCTAAAGACTCACCAGTAAGCAGGTTCTTGATTACCAGTGCCTCGCCTGTTCTTGGGTTTACAAGGTCGAACGAAACGTTTGATAAAAGTGCGGATGCAACCCAAGTAATAACAAGGGCCCAAAAAAATAAAATGGCAGGATCAGGGATCTTATTGCCTGCCCGTTCAATAAAATTAAGAAAGCGATCCATACCACTCGGCTTAGGTGATGACGCTTGATTTAATGCTTGGTTACTCATGGTAACTCCATAATCAAAGATGTTGGTTCCAAAGGCTTTCTAAAAATTATAATTTCAGCCCATTTTCAACGTTTGATTCTATTAAATCCACCACTCAAAAGCACATAGCACTACCTATATGGTAATACCTAGATACATATTTCGAAGAAACACAAATAATGTGCAACAAATAAACACCAAAGAAGATCGAAAGTTAAAACAACCCTAAAACCGATATGAAACAGAACTCAATAAAACTTAAAAAATAACCATGGTTAAACGAATATCTCTCAGCTAAATAGATAACGGTTATCTATTTGATTTTATGACGCTGTTAACATTTACTACTCAAGACAGTCAATGAATGTGCACTCTGACAATCTTTCACTTGTTTCATTTATTCACCTAACCGCTCACAAACCACCAGCAAGATCCAAAAAGTTACCTGTAGAAAATGATGACTTTTCTGAAGCTAACCAGTAGATAGCTTCTGCTACTTCTTCGGGTAAACCACCTCGTTGGAGCGGGATTTTGGATTTCAATCGTTCAATTCGCTCAGGCTCACCGCCATCAGCATGCATGTCGGTATGAATTAATCCGGGTCGGACGCAGTTAACGCGAATACCTTCAGCCGCCACTTCAAGTGATAAACCTTTCGTCAGAGTATCTATCGCGCCTTTCGATGCAGCGTAATCGATATATTCATTTGGGGAACCAGAACGAGAGGCGGTTGATGATACATTCACAATCACACCACCCTGCCCACCATGAAGGGTAGACATGCGTTTAACGGCTTCTCGGCAACAGAGAAAATAACTGGTGACATTATTACAAAGGATAGCGTTGATTCTCTCAGCGCTCATCTCATCCAGACGCGTCTGCTTTTGCAAAATCCCTGCGTTGTTAACGAGAACCGCGAGTGTACCCAACTCTTTATCAACGGTTTCAAACAGACGCATAACATCTGCCTCTTGGGAGACATCAGCCTGTACCGCAATACATTGACCGCCCATTACCACAATATCTTCCACAACACTTGCCGCCGCATCGGCATTTGATTTGTAGTTGATGCATACCACATAACCTTGGCGAGCAAAGAGTTTTGCTGTCTCTGCGCCAATACCTCGCCCACCACCGGTGATAATCGCGACTTTTCGTGAATTCATACTGCTTCCTTGTTGTCTGACTTTCTCAAGTTGTGAAAAGTTATCTTGACGTACAGTAACTTAATTACCGAGAAGCACAAAATGCCTGTAAACCATTAAAGACAAACCGTTTATAAACTTGATGAGAAAGCAACAGCAATTAAAGCATAGGAGGTGGTATAGATTCGGCGTTTCAAAGCAGTTGCCTCTACAGGCTATCCAACTCTTTCATTGCCACATTAACGGCATGAGTTAGCTCAGCATGAGTCATTCCCGAACGGGCAACAGCAATTTTATCCAGCAGCGCTTGATTAGCTTCAAGTGATCCGCCTTCTGATTTTTTAAGGCGATCGAATTCCAATACAACATAGTTAAAATCTAGGAAGGTTTGCTTTATCTGAGCTATCGACTTATCCGTTTCAAGGCCAGAGTGCTTAAGCTCTGCCATTTTTAACTTTGTTCGTGTCAGATCATTCATGATCCCGCCGCTGGATGGATGCTGCTTGGTGAAGGCATTAATATTGTTTGAAGAGAGAGTGTCGCCCCAGCCTGTGTATTTATCTTCATCACCACAGCCTACAAAGAAAATGCAGAGCAAAGAGATTAACGAAGAACCTATCCTTGTGTTCATCACAATTCCCGTTGATATCCAATCTTATTTATGAGAATTAATCAAAGCACAAATTTGTTCAAAATCCATTATCTCAATGAATATTAATCAATTTTTTATCAGACTTGTGGATTACATCAACATACAACACTTCATTCTGTTTGCTTAAGAAACTCGATATAAGCATTAGCGTCGAACGAGTAAAACTGAACGCTGTTATTTGTTAAACCAATCCAATTTGTTGTGCAGCTCGGTGACACTACCCACCACAATCAGTGCGGGACTTTGAGCTTGTTCTGCGAGTTGGGCTAATTCACTGAGTGGGCCTTGGAATACACGCTGCTCTGGTCGTGTGCCGTTTTCAATAATCGCACACGAGATCTGTGGGTCTAAACCGTGAGCAATCAGGTTTTCCATGATATGACCGCTCTGTTTTAAACCCATATAAAACACCAACGTGTTGTTTGATTGCGCCAGAGATTGCCATTCAATTTCACGGCCATCTTTTTGCACATGACCAGTAATAAACTGAACACTTTGCGCATGATCTCTATGAGTGAGCGGAATGCCAGCATAAGCCGTTGCGCCAGCCGCAGCGGTAATTCCCGGAACCACTTCGTAGGCAATGCCATATTCCGCAAGCTCTTCTAACTCTTCACCGCCACGACCAAAGATAAACGAGTCACCGCCCTTTAAACGCACAACACGCTTACCTTCTTGTGCTTTCTGCACCAGAATTTGATTGATTTGATCTTGAGGAACACAGTGATAGTCGAGCTTTTTGCCGACATAGATTAGCTCTGCACTTTCATCTGCTAAGGCTAGGATTTGCTCTGACACCAAACGGTCATACACGACAACTTCCGCCTGTTGAATGACTCGATATCCTTTCACGGTCAACAAATCTGGGTCACCTGGCCCTGCACCTACAAGAGAGACAAAACCCGTTTTTAAATCAAGGTTGTTCACAGTGATATCTGTATTCATAGCAACGCCTGCCGTTTCAAATTTGGATATAAAAAGAGGCACTCGTCGGTTATGCAAGTCACTGCTTTTTATAGCCAAAAATCTGTATTAAAAAAGGCTCCATCACTTTAATGACAGAGCCCATAAACATTATTTGCTGAGTGCTACTTCTGCGTTTACTTCAGTTTCTGCACTTAATGCTGGCGCTGTTTTCGCGTGAGTTAGGTATAGAGGGATACAAGTAAATACCAGACCACCTACGATGTTGCCAAGAATGGTTGGGATTAGGTTGAAGTTCAACCAAGTTGCCACGCCGAAATCCGCACCTAGCATCATACCTAGTGGGAACAGGAACATGTTTACGACTGCGTGTTCAAATACCAAAGCGAAGAAAATGAAGATTGGGAGCCACATTGCTGCAATTTTGCCAGCAACAGAACGTGCGGTCATATTACCGATGACACCTAGGCACACCATTAGGTTACAAAGGATACCGCGCACAAAACAGGTAATCCAACCATCAGCACCTAGGTTTTCAAAACCTACTGTACGAGCTGTTGCAACAGCAATGAATTTTTGACCAACGGCATTTGGCTCTACGCTAAAGTTCATAGTTAAAGAGAGTGCGATTAAACCAGCCACGATCAATGAACCTACAAGGTTACCGAAACCAACAAGTCCCCAACAACGAAGAACGCGACCCCAAGTGATACCAGGGCGGTTTTCAAATTTAGCCAGTGGTGCAATGCCAAACACTCCTGTAACTAGGTCATAGCCCATTAAGCTCAGAATACAGAAGCCCACAGGGAACACGAGTGCGCCTACAACGCCCAAGCCTGTTTGAACAATCGTTGTAATCGCAACAACAACCGCTAACGACAAAATCACACCTGCCATCATGCCACGTAAAATAAGGTCACGAGTGCTAGTTTTTACTTTTGCCTCACCAATGTCGATCATGGTTTGGACAAACTCTACAGGTTTTAATGCAGACATGTGGATCTCCTAAAATTTAAAATATAAAAATGTGTAAAACGGAAGATTAAATAGAGAAAGGCTTTCAAACGGATTCTCGACTAAAGCCTTTGCCTATTGAATCTGCCCCTCCCATTGAGAGGGGCATCAATCAGTTAGGCTGCGATTTCAACTTCGCCTTTGGTGACTCGCGCTTGGTAAGACTTCACGCTAAAACGTTCATCTTCCATGCACACACCTGTCGCTAAGTTGAAGCGCTGCTTTTTCAGCGGGCTTGCTACCCAAAGTTCGCCTTTGTGCTCACAAATTAAACCGCGAGACAGCAAGTTCGATTGGTAAAACGGGTCGGTATTACTGATAGCAAACACTTCTTCGGCATCAGTAGGACGAAACACAGCAACTTGCTCACCGTTCACCAGCGCACAAACGCCTGTACCCGGAATGATGTCGCTAATTTGGCAAATTTTTTCAAATGACATATCTAACCTTCCCTTATGCTTCTGTCGCAGCTACGTGCAAAATGTCGCCTTTCGCTTCAGGATGCTTTTCCGTGAAGGTGGCTGGGCGGTGTTGCTCGCGCTCTGGCACAAACACAACGTTTTCATCACGCTGGTCTGAGTTAATAAAGTGAGCAAAACGAGTCAGCTGTGATTTATCATTGATGGTCGCAGCCCACTCACATTCGAACTCATCCACTAACTTCTCTAAATCAGCTTCAAGTTGAACATTGATGCCTAGCTTGTCTTCAACAATCACTTTACGCAGGTAGTCCACACCACCTTCCATGTTATCCATCCAAACCGATGTGCGTTGCAGTGGCGCAGCCGTACGGATATAGAACATCATGAAACGGTCGATGTACTTGAGCAGCGTTTCTTTGTCTAGGTCGCTTGCTAAAAGATCGGCATGGCGAGGCTTCATACCACCGTTACCACACACGTACATGTTCCAGCCTGCGTCTGTCGCGATAATGCCTAAGTCTTTACCTTGAGCTTCCGCACATTCACGAGTACAGCCAGACACACCAAACTTCATCTTGTGAGGAGTACGAATGCCTTTGTAACGGTTTTCAAGCAACGAACCTAAACCAACAGAATCCTGAACTCCGTAACGACACCAAGTAGAGCCCACACAAGTCTTCGCCATACGTAGTGCTTTGGCATACGCTTGACCCGTTTCAAAACCAGCTTCAATCAGCTTGCGCCAGATCTCAGGTAAATCATCTTTTTGCGCACCAAACAGACCAATACGTTGAGCACCGGTCACTTTGGTGTAAAGCTTGTATTCTTCAGCTACCGCAGCCAGAGCGCCTAACGCTTGTGGTGTTACTTCACCACCCGCCATACGAGGAATAACAGAGTAAGTACCGTCTTTCTGGATGTTGCCTAGGAAGTTGTCATTGGTGTCATGCAGTTTCACTAACTGAGGTTTCAGAATATGCTCACCCCAGCAAGACGCCAAAATAGAACCTGCTAGCGGCTTACAGACTTCACAGCCGTAGCCTTTGCCATATTTGGCGAGTAGTTCATCGTAGGTTTTGATTTCTTCAATACGGATAAGATGGAATAGCTCTTGGCGCGAGTAAGCAAAGTGCTCACACACATCACTCTTCACTTCGATACCAGACTTAGCAAGTTCGGCATTCAAAACAGAAGTGACCAATGGAACACATCCACCACAGCCTGTGCCTGCACCAGTTACTGCTTTGATATCTGCAAGAGTATGATGGCCATCGGCAACCGCTTGTGCGATCTTGCCTTTGGTCACATCAAAACATGAACAGATCACCGCGCTTTCTGGCAGAGCATCTGCACCTAACGCTGGCTTTTCTGCACCAGCATGAGCCGGCAGAATCAGTGCGTCTGGATGTTCAGGCAAGTCAATCTCATTCAGCATTAACTGCAGCAAATCGCCATAGTCAGACGTGTCACCAACCATAACAGCGCCAAGTAATTTCTTGTTGTCTTTAGATACGATCAGGCGTTTGTAAACTTCTTGCTCTTCGTTTTGGTAAACGTAGCTTTTACAACCTTCAGTGCGACCATTCGCATCACCGATAGAACCGACTTTCACACCAAGCAATTTCAGTTTTGCAGACATATCTGCACCTTCGAACTTGCTTTCCGTTTTTCCAAGTAAGTGATCAACCGCTACTGTCGCCATCTTGTAACCCGGAGCCACAAGACCGAAGAACATTTGATTCCAAGACGCACATTCACCAATCGCGTAAATATTTTCATCTGAAGTTTGGCAGTGGTCGTTAATTGCTACACCACCACGAGGAGCGATATCCAGATTCATCTGACGAGCAAGTTTGTCTTGCGGGCGAATACCTGCGGAAAATACCACAAAGTCGGTTTCTAGCTCGGTGCCATCAGCAAAACGCATTACGTTACGTGCGCTTGTGCCTTCTGGTGCAATTTCCAACGTATTTTTGCTGGTGTGGACTTGTACGCCCATACGCTCTATTTTCTGGCGTAACTGATTACCACCAGCCAAATCTAATTGTTCTGCCATCAATTTAGGCGCGAACTCAACAACATGAGTTTGCACACCCAAGGCTTTTAAAGCGCCCGCAGCTTCAAGGCCTAACAGACCGCCACCGATAACAACACCTGACTTGCTTTTCTTCGCACAAGCTTCGATTGCTTTCAAATCTTCAATTGTACGGTATACAAAGCAATCTTTACTTTCATGACCTTTAATAGGAGGAACAAATGGGAAGGAACCAGTAGCAAGGATCAGCTTGTCATATTGAATTTCACGACCAGTGCTTGAATACACAATTCGGTTTTCGCGGTTAACGTTAATTGCACGCTCACCAAGAAGAATGTTGATGCCGTGCTTTTCATAGAAACCTTCTTTAACTAAAGAAAGTTCATCCGCGGTGTGATGTGAAAAGTAAGAGGACAAATGCACACGGTCGTATGCTACGCGAGGCTCTTCACAGAAAACCGTGATATCCATTTGAGAGACATCGGTTTTCTCGACTAAATCTTCGATGTAACGGTGACCTACCATCCCGTTACCGATAACGACTAGCTTCAACTTGCTCATTATAATTCCTAAGGGTTAGGTTCTTAACTAAGCGAAGTTTTATTTTTCTGCGTAAATTAATACATGATGTAGGTCAATTGAGCTTTTAAACTACCCTAAAGTGGTATGAGATTTATCAATAAATTGAGTGGAATTTATTAATAATCAATTGTGTTTTACTAAACGACGGCATCTGTACTCGGTCATGCCTTGAATGGTGAGTTGGATACATCTAACAATCTCGCGTACAATAGCCGCCATTCAAATTAACCAATGATCATCTGACTTCTTAGATTTGCTGTATAGCAACGCACATTTCAGATGAAGACTAAGGCAATAAATTCAAATGGTTAACAACAATATTCAGTGGTTTCCTGGGCATATGCATAAAGCGCGCAAGGAGATCGAAGAAGTTATTCCACAAGTCGATGTGATCATCGAAGTGTTGGACGCACGTATTCCTTTCAGTAGTGAAAACCCGATTATTTCGAAACTTCGCAAAGAAAAGCCTTGTGTAAAAGTGCTGAACAAGCGCGACTTGGCTGATCCTGAAATGACTCAGCTTTGGATTGAGCACTTAGAGAAAGAACAAGGTGTAAAGGCGATTGCGATTACCACTTCTAACCAGAATGAAGTGATGCAAATCATGGAGTTGTGCCGCAAGTTAGCGCCAAACCGCGAAGCTTTGGGCAAAAACGTTCGCACCATGATCATGGGTATTCCAAATGTTGGTAAATCAACCATTATCAACTGTTTAGCAGGTCGTGCGATTGCTCAGACTGGCAACCAGCCTGCGGTTACTCGCCGTCAGCAACGTATTAATCTGCAAAACGGTATTGTGCTTTCTGATACGCCGGGGATCTTATGGCCGAAAGTGGAAAACCCGCACAGTGGTTTCCGTTTAGCGGCGACAGGCGCAATTAAAGATACGGCAATGGAATATGAGGAAGTGGCGTTCTACACCGTAGAATACCTTGCTGAACGTTATCCTGACCTATTGAAAGCACGTTACAACATTGACGAATCGCCAGAGTCTGACCTTGAGTGGATGGAAGAGATTGGTCGCAAACGTGGTGCGCTGCGTGCCGGTGGTCGTGTTGATTTACACAAAGCGTCCGAAATTCTTCTGCATGAACTGCGTCAAGGTATTCTGGGGCAAATTACCCTTGAGCACCCTGAGATGATTACTCAGGAACTGATTGAAGTGGAAATCGAAGAAGCGCGTAAAGCGGAAGAGAAAGCGAAAAACAAAGAAGAGCGTCGTAAGCGCTATCTACGTAACAAACGTTAATCTTTTCGTTATAAATAAAAATTAAGGGCGACTCATGTCGCCCTTGTTGTATCTTCTGTTTATCACTTATGAAGTAACTTGGTGGTTACTTGGAAATTCCTGCCAGTTTTAGCAGAATGCTTTCCAACTGATCCCACGGCATTAGCTGAGAATCAATCACTTCAAGGCGCGACTCAAAGCCTTCAAGACTCAACTCATTCACGGAAACCACACCATTGGCTGAGTTAAACGCGTAGCAACCACGGTCTGTGTTCACTACTGCTTTGACACGCTCTGCGGTTAAATCGCTGATCATTGAGAAAAGCTCATCAAAGTTAAAACGGTACTCAGCACCAAATAACCAACCACAGCTGTAATAACCCTGCCCTTTGTTCTCTTTACGAGCAAAAGCTTGGTTTGGATTTAACTGGAACTCAGGTTCCATCTGAGCATGCTGATGATGGTGAGATTCAATATGAGATGATGCGCCACCATGAACTCGTTCAATATCTAATACTTCAATCGGTAGTTGACCGCGCGTGACCAGTTTATGGAACACTTTTGCTGGTGTTTGGTCCGTTACCCAGTCGTTGAATACGTCGATATCATGAGCGGTACACTCATCCACCTTGTTACCAATGATCACATCTGCCGTTTGCAATTGGTCGTTGAAATTCTGGTTGCTGGTGTATTTTTCATTACTCAAGTTTCGCGGATCAACCAGACCAATAGTTGCTTTAAGGTTGACATACGGTGTGTATTGGTCAGAAGTTAAAGTGGCAATCACTTGTTTAGGATGTCCAAGCCCTGTTGGTTCGATGATCAAACGGTCAGGTTTCTGGCGTAACAAGGCATTAATACCCACAGACATAGGCACACCTGCGGTACAACACATACAACCACCCGGTACTTCTTTAATCAAAGCCCCTTGGTCAGTCATCATGGCTCCATCAATGCCAATTTCACCAAATTCATTCACAAGCACAGCCCACTTTTCGTTTTCAGGCTTGTTGTTTAAAAGATTTAATATCGTTGTCGTTTTCCCTACCCCGAGGAAACCCGTGATGATATTGGTTGGGACTTTATTCGTCATGGTCATACTCCTTTTCCAAGGAGTATACATAGGAGGTTAAAAGCTTTCTATATACTCGCTTCTACAAAGCAATGAGTGATAACCAGTGGGTGAGAATTGCTCAATGATTGACGCCCAGCATTACAATTAACACAGCTGATAGTTAGAAGCAGGAAACGGGAAGTAAGCAGAACAAATAATATGAGCAGAAAGCAGACAGTATAAAGGCGCACTGCGGGAGCGCGCCTTATATCCTCGTTACTCAATCGTGAGTGTGCGGATTCTGTCATCTGTAGATAGATGTTATTGAATCAAATACGAGGTCAATCGAATAGAATTTTGATTCCTTCCAAATTGTAAGTAAGGCTCTTTTCACATCCTCCGTAAGAAATATCGATAAACGCCTTACGATTTAAATATGGCTCATATCCCTTGAAATACAAGTTTCTCAGCCAATTTTATAAGTAAAATTTTTATCTAAATCACCTTTTTGAAAAGTGGTAAAAACATCTGTTTTCATTTCAAAGTCATATATGAAATTCTAATTTGCAACTTTGCAGCTATAGTTGACTGTAATGGTAAGTATAATCTGACATTCCTCACATAAAACCAACCAAGAGACCCGTTTTAAATGACCAATAGAGAGAAGTTTACGCACAGCCTTCTAGCAAAAGTTCCAAAAGATGCTATCAACCAGTTTCTCTCTAAAGACAAAACGCCCATCTCTGTTCTCTTTCTCTCTCTAGCAGTCGGTATATTAGCTGGCATTGTTGGTACTTACTTTGAAAAAGCTGTTCATTTCGTCTCAGAAACCCGTACAGAATGGCTAAGAAGTGAGATTGGTAACCTACTTCCATTATGGTTAGCGGCGTTTATTATTAGTGCGGTATTAGCGCTTGTTGGTTATTACCTTGTTCACCGTTTTGCACCGGAAGCGGCAGGCTCTGGTATTCCTGAAATTGAAGGGGCAATGGACGGCATTCGACCTGTTCGTTGGTGGCGCGTCATTCCTGTGAAATTCTTTGGCGGTATGGGTGCATTAGGTTCCGGTATGGTTTTGGGTCGTGAGGGTCCAACCGTCCAAATGGGTGGTGCTATCGGCCGTATGATTTCTGATATCTTTCGCGTTAACAATGAGGATACTCGTCACTCACTTCTCGCATCCGGTGCAGCAGGTGGTTTGGCAGCGGCTTTTAATGCGCCTCTTGCTGGCATCATGTTTGTTGTAGAGGAAATGCGCCCTCAGTTTCGTTACTCATTGATCTCCATTCGTGCAGTTATTATTTCTGCGGTTTCCGCCAATATTGTGTTTCGCTTAATCAATGGTCAGGAAGCCGTCATCACCATGCCGGAATATGATGCGCCTGAGTTGAAAGCGCTTGGTCTATTTCTGTTTCTGGGTATGTTGTTCGGCATTTTCGGTGTGATATTCAACCGCCTGATTACGTTTTCTCAAGACATATTTGTTCGTATCCATCAAAACCAACGCAAACGTTATTTGATCACTGGCTCGCTGCTTGGCGGTTTTTTTGGTTTGACCCTGCTTTATGTTCCTGAGCTGACTGGTGGTGGTATCAGCTTTATTCCTGATATTACCAACGGCAGCTATAGCGCAACAGTGCTGCTCCTGTTGTTTATTGGACGAATATTTACCACGGTAATCTGTTTTGGTTCAGGCGCTCCGGGCGGCATTTTTGCCCCAATGCTGGCTCTAGGTACACTGTTTGGTTATGCCTTTGGACTGTTTGCGAAAAGCTTCTTCCCAGAACTTGATATTGAACCGGGCATGTTTGCAATTGCTGGTATGGGCGCTCTGTTTTGTGCCACAGTTCGAGCACCGATTACGGGTATCTTACTAGTTATCGAAATGACGGGTAACTACAACCTGATTCTGCCACTGATCATCACCGGCTTAGGCGCAGTGATCTTTGCGCAGATGTTTGGTGGACAACCTATCTACAGTCAACTTCTGAACCGTACATTGAAGAACGAAAAACTTCGTCAGCAAGATCTGCCGCAGCAGGAGTAAAAAGAGGATTAATATTTAGTCTTCCGCCTAAATGTTATGAATTTGCTGCGTATTTTGTGACAATCGCACACATTATTGTCGTACAGGAAGTGACGAAACTTGTTAATATCGCCACCCAAATGACAGTGGTAACGGTGTGCCTTATCTAAGACACTAAAACTGCATGACACCACTGTATGGCGATGGAATGCGGAGTTTTCGTTGAACTGGAAAAGGTTTCTTCAAGTACAAGCTGTTCCCCCTTCTCAGGCAGCCCTTGCATTAGGCATGATTGGCTTAGGTCAGGCGTGGGCTCTATATCTGCCAACGTTCGGCCTTGCTGTACGTCCTTATCTGGTTGCGATGGGCGCTATATTACTGTTGCCCGTTCTAGCGAAGTACCTCACCAGTTACAAAACTTTTATTGCTGATATTAAGCACCCGCTTTCTGGCAGCCTTATGGCTCCTATGAGCATGGCACTGTTGATTCTGTGTGATTACCTAGTGGTGATCTCACCACTGATTGCCTACCCATTATGGGCGTTAGCGCTCATGCTGCATTTTACAATGATGATGTTGTTCTTCGGCTTTCAGTTAATGAATTTCAAGATGTCGAACATCGTACCTAGCTGGTTCTTATATCCGGTGGGAATGATCAGTAGCTCATTGGCGGGAACACAGTTTGGTCACAACTTATTTTCTGAAACACTCGTACAGGTGTGTGTCGCTATCTACTTTATTATGTTGCCTGTGGTGTTGTATCGCTTGGTGTTCTTTGGTTCGCTACCACGTAGAGCGAGACCAACGCTGGCTATTATGGCGGCACCGATTAACTTAACCCTTGCTAGCTATCTGGTCAATTTCTCTGACCCTGACCCGATATTGACCGGAGCGTTGGCGGGTATTGCCATCACCATGACACTACTAATCTACCTGTGCTATTTACGACTATTACGTTTGAAGTTTCAGCCTTCAATAGCAGCAGTCACTTTCCCATCCGTGATCAGCGCCATCGCAATGCACAGGCTGACAACCTTTTTTGCGTCAGATTTTCCGCACTGGCACTGGCTACACAATTTCGGATTTCTTGAACTCACCATTGCGACAGTATTGGTAATATGGGTTTCAGCCGGTTATATCAGAATGTACTGGCCAGAGTTTTTCCCAAAAAAGAGCAACCATTAGCTTTCGTCGGCATTGATGTAGGCCACGCCGTTTTTGCCGCTGTGTTTTACTTGATACATAGCTTTGTCCGCAAGTTCATAAAGCTCTTCGAAAGTGTAATTGGAAGTGGTGAACTCGCACACGCCGATACTAAAACCGATATGAGCTAATCCATTGTCGACTTTCATCGGCTCACTGACATTCGTCAGCAACTGGTCGATATATCGACTGATGACTTCCCTGGGATGATCCACGCACAGAACGACAAATTCGTCACCACCTAAGCGCGCAATAATCGACTCGCTCGGAGCGTACTGGTTGAGCCATTCTGCAACCTTTATCAACACAGAGTCACCCGCTTTATGACCTGAGTGATCATTCACTGTTTTGAAGTTATCAAGGTCGATAAATATAAGAGAGGCGGGTTGGCCCAATAAACCGCGACATATTTCATTGCACTTTTCGACCAGCACTTTGCGGTTAAGTAGATTTGTGAGTGGGTCTAACGTCGCTAATCTCGATAGTTCGAGTTCGTAACGCTTTTCTTTGGTGATGTCGATGTGTGTACCCATCATGCGCAGCGGTTTACCATCTTGATCGTATTCAACAACTCGTCCCCGATCTGCTACCCAACTCGTACTACCGTCATTGTGGATCATGCGATGAATCACCTGATAAGTATCGACTTTACCATTGACGTGATCTTCGAACGCACCAACGGCCAAATCATAATCATCGGGATGAAGGCGGCTTTTCCAAATCTCAACAGTCGCTTCCAGTTCCTGAGGCTGAAAGCCCAGCATCTTACCCCACTCCATATTAAATATGGTGAGTTTGCCTGTGGGTAAATGATTCTCCCACAAACATAAACCGTTGCCATCGAGTGCGACGTTAAGCTTTTCTTCCAAGCGCTGGTTTTCACGAGTCAGTTTTTCTACTTGCTGTTCTAGCTGATTAATTCGCTTTAAGTAATCTTCCATGAATTCCAGTACTTCTAGTGCGCCTAACATTTGAAAGCTAATAGTTTAGCACCATATCAATAGACGTAAATTATGATTCGCTAGCAAAATGCAACTTCACTCCATCAATGAAAAGCGCCGAAAAGAAATTATCAGTTGCTACTGTGGGGTGAAAGCCTCAGAATGTCGCACTTTTCGCCATCAATAAACTTTTATCTGTGGCGAGTATTAATTAAGTACAATATTGAGAATTAAATATGGGTTTTACCTCGTTAGGTCTATCTGCTCCAATCCTTAAAGCTATTGAAGAAAAAGGATATACCACTCCTTCACCTATTCAGATGCAAGCGATTCCGGCTGTATTAGAAGGCAAAGATGTAATGGCGGCGGCACAGACTGGTACAGGTAAAACCGCTGGCTTTACTCTGCCTATTTTAGAGCTTCTATCACGCGGACCAAAAGTTCGCGGCAATCAGGTTCGCGCTTTGGTTCTCACTCCAACCCGTGAGCTTGCAGCTCAAGTTGAAGACAACGTCAACACCTATGGCAGCCATTTACCTCTGACAAGTGCTGTAGTTTTTGGTGGTGTGAAGATTAACCCGCAAATGCTGCGTTTACGTAAAGGCGCGGATGTTCTGGTAGCAACACCGGGGCGTCTGTTGGATCTATACAATCAAAATGCGGTTAAGTTTGACCAACTGGAAGTTCTGGTTCTTGATGAAGCAGACCGCATGCTTGATATGGGTTTCATCCGTGATATCCGTAAAATCCTTGAGTTGTTACCGAAGAAACGCCAGAACCTGCTGTTCTCAGCGACTTTTTCTGACGAAATTCGTGCCTTAGCCAAAACGATGGTCAACAACCCAGTTGAGATATCAGTAAGCCCTGCTAACTCAACAGCAAGAACGGTAGAGCAATGTATTTACCCAGCAGATGTGAAAAAGAAAGCACCGATGCTGGTGAAACTGATCAAAGACGGCAACTGGCAACAAGTGCTGGTGTTTACCAAAACCAAGCATGGCGCAAACAAGCTGTCAGCATTTTTAAATGATGAAGGTATTACCTCAGCACCAATTCATGGCAACAAGAGCCAAGGCGCGCGCACCAAAGCACTGGCGGATTTTAAATCTGGCGAAGTTCGCGTGCTCGTGGCAACCGATATTGCTGCTCGTGGTATTGATATCCCTCAGCTACCACAAGTGGTGAACTTTGAACTGCCTAAAGTAGCCGAAGATTATGTGCACCGTATTGGTCGTACAGGTCGTGCTGGCGAAGTGGGTAAAGCGATTACTTTGGTGTCAGCGATTGAAGCACCAGAACTTTTTGCTATTGAGCGTCTTATTCAACAAGTGCTTCCACGTATGGAGCTGCAAGGATTTGCGCCAAGCAATAAAGTACCTGAATCTGTTTTAGATACTCGCCCGATAAAACCAAAGAAGCCTAAGAAACCGAAAAAGCCTAATACTCCTAACGCAGAAGGTAACCGAACTGCTCAAGGGGCTTCAAAAGATGGCAAACCTGCTGCTAAAAACACCTCGAAGCCCAAACGCCATAAACCAAGTGGTGAAGGTCATCGTGATGGAAATCCAAACGGTAAGCCAAAAGCCAATGGCGAGAATAAACATCGCAGCAAAGGATTTGGTGACAAGCCAAATTCGGATAACAAGCCAAATGCCAACAAACCGAGTGGCAGCGGTAAACCAAACAGAAATGGTAAACCTAGCTCAAATGGCAACCCTGCTACAAGCGGCAAGCCAAGCGGAAACAGAAAGCCGAATCGCGGTTCAAACCAAAACCGCAATCAGAACCGCAGTCAAAACAATGGTAAGCAAGCGCCATCGGCATAATATCGGTTCCTAAAAAAAGAGTGTGGCCCCAAAGCCACACTCTTTTTCATTCCGCGTCCTTACTCTTCAATCCTGTCTTCTCATTCTCACCATACGACTTGAGTTGACACTAGCTTGAACCGTTACGATTCCATAGGCACAACTAAAATATCAATCGGTGACTTGTTAATCAGGTCTCTTGAGTAGGAAACCATATTGCTCCAGAAGTCATGATGATGACCGCAGATCAACAGATCGTACTCGTGTTGCTCGATAACTTTTTTAAGCTTGCTCCCCAAACTGCCTGTACCAACCCAGAAATGTTTGAGCGGAAAATCGGGAAACTGTTCTTTGGTATAGTTCTGGAATTTATGGAGGAGATCATTGGCATGCTGATTGAGCGGCTTTTGTGTTGGATCCTGTTGAATATCAATTAACTGGCTATAAACCTCACCAACCGCCCCATCTACATGTATGAATGAGACATCAGCATCAAACGTGTCCGCCATTGCGATCGCTTTGTTGATTAAAACTTTGTTCTCTTCGGTCAGCTCTAACGCGACCAATATATGTTGGTATTTCATCATTCTGCCCTCATGCCAATATGACTGTTGAGAGCATAGTCTTTATGCAGAAAAAAGGTGTCACTGAGATCACATGATGAAAAGAACAGTTAATCCTGAAACTTCAAAAGCTTAATAAGCAACTTTCCCACGTAAAGACTTGTTCGTGCCATTTCGTTTCTTAGCCTCGACACGGCGATGTTGCGATGCTTTGGTAGGCTTGGTTGGTCGACGTTTCTTCACCACCACCATAGCGGCGACAATCATCTCTCGCAGACGATTCAGCGCATCTTCTCGGTTTTGTTCTTGAGTTCGGTAATTCTGCGCTTTAATGATAATCACCCCTTCTTTGGTGATTCTGCTGTCTGAAAGCGCAAGCAGTTTTTCTTTGTAGACTGGCGGTAGTGTGGAGCGCGGAACATCAAATCGTAGATGAATAGCACTCGATACTTTATTCACATTCTGCCCGCCACTGCCCATTGCGCGAATGGCTGACAACTCGATTTCCCAGTCCGCCAGTTCTACAGTGTTTGATATTTTAAGCATGGCATTATGTTCAAAGGTAAAGAATGAGCCGTCATTCTAGAGAACTTCTGCTATGAATTCTATGTTTAAGACTAGCTCGACTCTGAACCCGACTGAAGCTTAGAACACAAAAGCTCGCCGATAGAATCGATGGTCAAAGGCGGCGCAAAATAGTAGCCCTGAACGGCATTACAACCATATTCAGCCAATTCATTGTACTGTTCCATCGTCTCCACCCCTTCGGCAACCACGGTCATTTGACACGATTCACCGATGGCAATGATCGCTTTTACCAAAGTCTTGGTTTGCTCACTGATTAACAGCTTCTCTATAAAAGAGCGATCGATTTTAATCTCAGTAATTGGAAGGGTATTGAGATAGCTCAGTGAAGAATATCCCGTACCGAAGTCGTCTAACGAGAGTCCAAAGCCAAAACTTTTCATGCTATTGAGACGTTCGGCAACGGTATCTAAATCCTCCAATAAAACGTTCTCGGTGATCTCTAGTATTACGCGATAAATATCAATCCCCACTTCTTGCGTAATTTCAACTAAGGTTTCAGGAAAGTTCGGTTCCATCAGTTGTTTAGGTGATATGTTGATTGAAACACCCATAGCCTCAGGGCCATTAGGACTGATCGACAGAATATCATCACAAGCTTTACGGAAGACAAAACGACCCAGCTCATGTATCACCCCAATGTCTTCTGCCAACGCGATAAATTTTACTGGCGATATTGGTCCTAATCGAGCGCTGTTCCAACGAGCCAGCGCTTCAACACCGATGATCTTGCCACTCTCTACGTTGACTTGTGGCTGATAGAGCACTTTAAACTCATCGCCTTTGAGAGCTTTTCTCAGCTCTTCTTCTATCATGTAATCGAGCTGTATTTCTTTATTGACGTCGCTGCTATAAAACATGGAGCTGCCTTTACGCTGCGCTTTTGATTTATATAAAACAACATCCGCTTTGCGAATCAACGCCTCTGGCTCAGTATCATCACGCGGGAACATAGCCACACCGATACTGCAATTGGTGGTCATTACGTTGCCGTCAATAATGAACTTATCTTCAAAGACTTGCTGTATTAGCATCACTTTTTCTTGGGCAGCCATGTCATCAGCCAGATCAGGGAAACAGAAAATAAACTCATCGCCGCCAAAACGTGACACGGTATCGTGAGGACCTAATAGGGTCTCAAATTTACGGCTGATGGTTTTAAGAAGTTTGTCTCCTGATGAGTGCCCATGAAGATCATTGATCTTCTTAAAATCATCCACATCCAGCAGCATTACCGCGCCACAACTTTGGTTGTGATGAGCATAGTCAATCCCCGTGTGAATAATGCCGTTGAGAAGAAGTCTATTGGGCAAGTCTGTTAAAGAGTCATGCTCCGCCAAATATTTAAGCTTGTCTTTGACTTGGTTGAGCTCAGTGAAATCTTTAGTTATACGCTCCTGAAAACGGTTGAATCGATCACCAATTACCCGTCCCAATTTGAGTGAAAGTGCAATGATAACTAGCGTGGAAATCAAACTTGCATACAAGACGCGTTTTAATTCCTCATTGTTACTGGCCTCTAGAGCGCGAATATTTTCGGCCAGATAAGCTTCAAAACGCTGCACATAAAAGCCAGTACCGATTGTCCAATCCCAACCATCGATCATCTTGAGATAACTGATTTTCTCTCCACCATTGGGAGCTCCAGGCATGTATTTCGCCATGTAATGAGTAAAGCCGGAACGATCGGTATCTTTTGCTCGAATTTCATCAATCTGCAGTCGCAGTTCGTCAGAGACAGGAGTGTTAACCATGGAAGCTTCAGGGTGTGAGAGGATTATCCCTTGGTTATCAATAACAAAGATATAATCATTGTTGCCATATCGATAATCACTCAACCAATCTATAACCTGTTTTTGTATGTCAGCTTGTACATCAACGACATATTCCCCAGTACCGATATACCAACCATAGGGCTCAAAATACTTACCAAACCCTATTTTCTCGAAATGCTTGTTAGGGTCTTCATTTGGCTTGCTATACCACCAGCGATAAAAAGCTTCACCACCAGAGTTGTTCACTTTGTCAATGTGCTCCTGAACAATCAAGGTACCTTTAACGTCTTTGGTTTCCCAAACCGACTGCCCTTCTAACTGTGGGATATAACTGTGCAGGACATTCATACCTTCACGATCGAAAATAAAGAAGTAACCACGCCCAGAGTTGAAACGAATGGGGCGCAGAGCTTCCCTTATCATACGGACAACATCTTCTTTCGGTTTGTCTCTATGCTGCAGATAAATATTGGTGGCTATGTTGTGCGCTTCATACACACGACTTCGCAACTGATCTTCCAGAGTTTTAACCGTGAGGCTCTTTTGTTTTTCAATTTGATTGGAGATTTGTTGAATTTGTTCTTGAACAACCTGCTTTTGCTGTTCAACAATATTTTCGCGAATGAAGTCTATCTTTTCTTCTGACTCAACCCGATTGCTTTGAATCAGAATAACGTTAACCACAACAGCAAATAGTGTGATGAACACTGCTGGTGCATATCGGATAATATTCAGCAATTTTCTATCATTTAGTGGAGTCATCGCTGCCTACTTAAGGATGTGGTTACTCATTAAGAATAGTCAATTTTAACTAGTTACAAGTAATGAAAGATCTAAACTGATAATTCGAGCAAGTTAGAGTACAGTTTAATGATTTTGAAGATTTTCAGACGTAACAAAAAAGCGAACCGTTTATAAAACAGCTCGCTTTGAGGAACATTTTCAAATTGTTAAGCAACCAGTTTAATTGAACTGCCCGTTCTCGCAGCTTCAACATCCAGCCTTAGCGAAATCTGTTCTTTGAGCTCACTGACATGCGAAATAATGCCAATCGTTCTGCCCCCCTGCTGTAAATCAATTAAGGTTTGAATCGCCAAATCGAGCGATTCAGGATCAAGACTGCCAAAACCTTCATCAATAAACAGAGTATCAAGACGAATGCCTCCGCTATACGACTGCACCACATCCGACAAGCCAAGCGCCAGCGAAAGCGCAGCCATAAACGATTCACCACCGGAAAGGGTCGCGACATCTCGCCATTTTCCGGTGTAGCCGTCTTCCACCATCAGATCCAAGCCAGAACCACTATTGCCTTTTGCTCGCTCCTCTTTACGTTTCAGAAGATAACGACCTTTGCTCATTAATTGCAAACGCTGGGATGCCTGAATCAAGACATCATCCAGTAGCACGCCAAGCACAAAACGATGCAAGCTGACTTTCGCTCCCGTTCTTCCGTTGGCAATATCACTTAATGTGCCAAACACCTGATAGGCTTTTTCTAACTCTTCATTCTTCGCATAAAGCGCGGTGAGTTTCTGTTGAACTTGATTAAGGCTATCCATTCGTGAGCGAAGTTGCGTATAGCTTTGCAACGCTTGTTCGACTTGTTGCTGTTTTGCCGTCAAGGCTTGTTCTAAAGGCTCTAACTCAGGTTGCTGTTTGTCTTTCAACTCACCATTAATCGATTCAAGCTGAGTTTTCAGAGATGCCCCTTTATCTTCGTATTGACGAATTGTCGATTCCAGTTCGGCTATCGCCGCTTCTACCAGTTTGGCGCTTAAATAGGCGTCTTGGTTTTCAAACGAGCTTGCAGACAGTGCTTCTAACCAAGCTTTTTCGGTGCTCTGCTTTTCATCAGACCACTGTTTCTGTAGCGCCAAAGCATCATTTAATGATGATTCAATCGCGGAAAGCTGCTTCTGTGTTTCAGCAAACTGTTGCTGCATCTGCTGCTCGGCTTTTTGTAGATCTTCGATCTGCTTTTTAACTGCAACATATTGTGCTCTTACCTGCTCGACATTATCGAAACCAGATGAAACACCTTCGAGCAGTGAAGCCACTTCCGTTTCAAAAACCGTCATTGCATGTTTGCTGTCCGCAGTGCCTGCAATAGACTTTTCAAGATTAGCCTTGGTTTGTAAATGACGACCTTCCAGAGCTTCCAACTGAGCTTTCAATGCTTGAGGCTGCATTGATGCCAAAGTTTGAATCTCTTTCTCTAACGTTTCTTTGCTTTGCCCAAGCACCGCGAGTTCGGCTATCGATTGCTCTGCAATTTTGGCTAACAATTGGTTCAGTTCACGTTCAATTTGACCAAGATTTGATACCGCAGACTGATGATTTTTCAGCGCTTCGAGCTCGTTTGACGCGCACAACTGCTGCGCATCTCGTGCAACTTTCACTTCCGCACGCGTAACCACGTCACCGGTAAAACTTGCTAGCTGAGGATGTTCCAAACTGCCACAGACAGGACAAGCATCACCCTCGCTTAACGACTTCGCCAATTCAGCCGCTTGGTTGGTGTGCCAGATCATTTCCAGTCTGTCAGCATCTTTCTTAGCATTAACGGTGGCGGCTTGCGCTTCGGCATATCTTTTTTCCGCCTGAGCCACGGCTTGCTTAAGTTTACTTTGTTGTTCGTTTAGCTGTTCACTGCTTTGACGAACTTTGATCTGTTCAACCACATTCGCGAGCGACAAGCGCTTTGCATCTAGACTCGATACTGAATGAGTAATTTGTTCGTATTCCGCTCGTTTGCTTTGAATTTCTGTATCCAGCTCTTTTAGCTGTTTCTCAAACGACTCTTCTTCAGCTTTCGCTTTGACAAAGGCTTGCTTAGCCGTCTCAAGCGCTTTTTGTTTGTCATCGAGTATGCGGTATTTTTTTCCTATCTCTTCGAGTTGATAAAGCTGTTGTGACAACTCAGGAGCCACTTGCACATTCTTAACCGCTTGCTGCCACAATGATTCCGCTTGTTCAACCTTGGCTTTAGTTTGCACTACCAGCAGTTGTTTCTCGGTAACGCTTTTTTCTGCCTGTTCAAATTGCTTCGTTGCACTGACCCATTGGTTAAACGGCAGATCGAGCGTCAACGCTTGCCTTGCTTTGGTCCTTTTCTGGCGCAACTGTTCAACATTCGGCAACTCAGATTGATGTTCGGTTACCGCTTTCTCAATCTCGGTCTTCTGTACAAATTTCTGTTTCAGATCCTGAGCAGCGTTGAGTCGTTTTTTCGCTTCATCCAGCTGCTGTTGTAGTGATTGATAACTCTGTTCGCTTTGCTTTAGTTCAGGTTTAAGTTTTTCCTGTTCTTCTTTCAACTCTTCTTCCGAAGCCACAGAAACAACATTCAGCGCACCTTTGATCTGGTTATCGAACTCATCTTTTTCTTTACGAATTCCCGCTGCTTTTTCAAACAGAGCGCGCTCTATCTGAGTATAAATTTGTGTTTGAAATAACTGACCAAAGATTTGTTCACGTTCTTTTGAGTTAGCGACTAAAAGCTCCCGAAACTTACCTTGTGGAATCACCATCACCTGGCGGAACTGCTTCACATCTAGGCCAATCAAATCCACCATCGCTTTTGCAACAGGGTTCGGGCGGTTTGCCAGTAGCTTCTGTTCACAGTCTACGATTTCAACCAAGGTAGCGGTGTGAGTCTTTTTGGTTGTGCCCTCGCCCCGCTTTTTCGGCGTTTCCTGATCTGGGCTGCGGATCACAAGGTACACTCGACCTGCAAGTTCAAACTCAAACTCAATTTCCGTTATAAGTTCAGCGTCTGCATAATCACAGCGCATCTGATCACCAGTGCGTTCGCTGCCAGTGGTTTCACCATAAAGCGCAAAACAGATCGCATCTAAGATCGAGCTTTTGCCTGCCCCAGTAGGGCCATTAATTAGAAACAGCGGAGATGCACCAAGGCTGGTAAAGTCCACCACCTCTTTGCCAGCAAAAGGACCAAATGCTTGAATGGATAATCTTAATGGGCGCATTCTATTCCCCTTGCTTCAATGACTGGATAACAGCACTAACAGCTTGCTCTTGAGCTTCTGTTAATGTTTCCTGCTTGGCTTCTATGAAGAAGTCTTTAAACATCTCCATTTCTCCGCGTGCAAGACGAGCCTTGCCCATTTCCTGATCAACACCAATTAACATCCCCGGTTTTTCAAGGTGCAACACATTTGGGTAGACCTTACGCAGCTTTTCCATTGGGTCGAGAATCGCATGCTTGTCTTGCAGACGCACCAGCAGGTAATCATGGCTATTTGGGTCCGTTCGACCTTGCTCTAAAATCTGGTCTAACTCACCTTCAACAATTCGCATGTTATGAGGCGCATTGAGTGGAATTTGGTTGGTAGAGACAAAACCTTCTTTATTAATCTCAACCAAAGTCATCGCTTTCTTGTGGTGCTGCTCACTGAAGCTGTACTTCATCAAAGAACCGGAATAGCGAATATAGTCAGTACCTTTCATTTGCGGCTGATGCAAATGACCAAGAGCGACATAATCAAAGGCTAAAAAGTGTTCGTGACTAACTCTGTCAGAACCACCGATAGAAAGTGGGCGTTCTGACTCTGACTCAATAGCGCCATCAACAAAACAATGGCTGATCAATACGTTTTTTTGAGAAAGCTTAAACTGCTCAGTAATTAACCCGCAAAGATGCTGATGCGCTTCGTCATGAGTGCTAACCGCAGTTTGATAGTAGTGACGTACCAACTCAGGATCGTTATAAGGCATGCCGTAAAAAGCAACTTCACCGGCTTGTTCACTGGTAAGAACCACTGGCTCAAGCATATGTTCAAAGTCAGCGATGATGTGCAAACCGGATTGCTTCATCTGTTTCGCCGCAAAGCCTAATCGCTTTGCTCCGTCATGGTTGCCCGGTATGACAAGCATAGGTACGCCAAGCTCACCACAAATCTTCGTGACGACGTCATCCAGCAACTCAATAGCAAGCGTTGGAGGAACAGAACGATCATACACATCACCGGCGAGCACTAAGGCATCAACCGAGTTAGTTTTTATGTAATCAACGATTTGAGATAATACGTGCCTTTGATCTTCAAGTAGCGACACGTTATGAAACTGACGGCCTAAGTGCCAATCTGAGGTGTGAAGAAACTTCATGCCTTTCCTGTGCAACGAACACTTTTTAAAATAGTTGCCGAATATGATACCCGTTTTACTAGCAAATGCGACGCTGAAAAGACAAAGAGTGAGTGATGATGCAGGAATGATTACCCTTTGTATTTCATCAACGAAATCAAAGGGCAATCAGGATCGAGATTTATTTGAGCGCTTATCTTACGCTCTGACTTTCAAACGACGTGGAACCAACTCAACACCGGATTGATAGCGTTTTGCTGAAGCATTCAACGCAAGCGCCAACGCACTGTCGGCAATCACTTCAAACTGTTGTGGGAGTGAATTGATTTTCACTGGTAGAAAATCCAATAAACGGTTATCACCAAACGTTGCTAAACGAATTTTTTTCAGCAGGTCTGGATGCTCCATCAACACATCTAATATCCCTTCTAGCAGAGTATAAGACGTCGTCACTATCGCATCAGGCAAGCGCTCTTTCTTCACCCATTGTTCAAATACTCTGCGTCCTTCTTCACGGTTAAAGTGTTCGCCATAACCGAGCATAAATTCGCGCTGGTTTGATTTAACCGCAGACTCAAAACCAAGTTGACGCTCTTGAGAAATGTTCAGCTCGGGTAACGCTCCAATTAAGCCGACACTTTTCACGTTGTCTGTCAGCAGTGAAGACGTTAAGTCAAAGGCTGCACCGTAATCTTCACTGATCACACAGGCGAAGTATTCGTCATCCAACGGACGGTCAATCGCAATAACGGGAGTGCCTGAGTTTTGCATTTTCAAATAGTAATCACTGGCGTTTGGAATTGAACTCGCGACAAAAAGCGCATCTATTCGTCTTGATACCAACGCCTCTGCTGCACTGATTTCAGTTTCAGGATCATCATCAGAACAAGCTATCAAAATCTGGTAGCCCGCTTGACGAGAGTTTTGCTCAATCAATTTTGCCAATCTGGCGTAACTGGTGTTCTCTAGATCCGGAATAATCAAACCGAATGAACGGCTGTTACCCGCTCTCAAAGAGGATGCCGCGTGGTCAGGTCGGTAATTGTATTCATTAACCACAGCCATCACTTTTTGCTGTGTCTTTTCACTAATACGGTACTTCTGGGCTTTTCCATTGATCACATAGCTTGCAGTCGTTTTCGAAACTCCAGCTAATTTTGCTATTTCATCTAGTGTCATATCAACTGCTCTATTTATGTGCGGCGGATCATAGAAACAATTTTTCGATCCTCATTGGTGTTGAATTATACGCTGAATCGATTCAGTATAAAAGCTGAAAGGATTCAGCAAAGTTGGGAATTGATAACGGTGTCAATGTTTACGGTAAAATTCTCAACAATCGGTAGATGTGCCACCCGCTTGTAAAAAAGTATCTTGGCAACTTTGCTGAATTTTTTTGGACCAAATGCTGAATCGTTTCAGCCAAGGTTAAGCGAAAGTTACTACAATAAAAAAGAACTAAAAAATCATCCTGTCTAACTACGACAGAAGAAGGGGCAAACAATGCTGCAATTAACCACTCAAAATATCCAACTTAGTCAAGCTCACGCTAATAAGTTGGACGCAATTCGCGCTATCGCTGCCGACCTCACCCAGAAAGGTTTAGTCGACAGTGGCTACGTTGAAGGCATGTTAAACCGTGAAGCTCAGAACTCTACGTTCCTAGGTAACGGTATTGCTATTCCTCACGGCACAACTGACACACGTGATTTAGTGAAAAAAACTGGTGTTGCTGTTCACCACTTTCCTAACGGTGTGAACTGGGGTGACGACAATACGGTTTATGTTGCTATCGGCATCGCTGCGAAGTCAGATGAGCACTTAGGTATTCTAAAACAGTTAACCAAAGTGCTTTCAGCTGACGGCGTGGAAGAGAAACTGAAAAATGCAAAATCTGCAAATGACATCATTGCTCTGCTCAATGGTGAAGTTCAGTTCGAAGCTGATTTCGACGCATCACTAATTCAACTTCTTTTCCCTGCAAGTGACATGGTGCAAATGAGCGCTGTTGCTGGCGGTCTGTTAAAGAATAGCGGCTGTGCGGACTCTGAGTTCGTTGCTGACCTAGTGACTAAAAAACCAACTCACCTTGGTAAAGGTCTATGGGTTGTGAGCAGTGACAAAGCCGTAAAACGCACAGGTATGTCTTTCGTTTCTACTGCTAATAATTGTGAATCCGAGGGTTTACCAGTTAAAGCTCTTATCGCGTTCGCGGCCTGCAATAGCGCACATGAAAACATGCTAAACACGCTGTCACAAAAAGTCTTTGCTGGCGAACAAGACGTGTTCCTGAAAGCAAACCCTGAACAGCTACTAGCTTTATTCAACAACGAAACGGAAGAAGAAAAGGTAACAGAAGCGACTGGCGATAATGTTGCTGTATTTAAGATTAAGAACTCACACGGTCTTCATGCTCGTCCGGGCGCGATGCTGGTTGCTGAAGCGAAGAAATTCGAATCTGCAATCAAAGTGTCTAACTTAGACGGCGATGGCAAAGTTGTTAATGCTAAGAGCTTGATGAAAGTCATCGCACTAGGTGTTAAACACGGTCACCAACTTCAGTTCACTGCTGAAGGCCCAGATGCGGCTAAAGCACTGGAGTCCATCGGTGCTGCTATCAACGCTGGCCTAGGTGAAGGTTAAGGGGCGACTTATGCTAAATAACGCCATGACAAAGAAAGTCGTCACCATCACCCTAAATCCAGCGCTGGATCTTACTGGTAGCTTGGACACGCTCAACGTGGGCACTGTGAGCCTTGTTAAAAAAGGTTCACTGCACGCGGCAGGCAAAGGTGTGAACGTAGCGAAAGTACTGAGTGACCTTGGTGCAGACGTTACTGTGACTGGCTTTCTAGGCAGAGACAATCAAGAGATGTTCTGCCAGCTGTTTGAAGAGATGGGTGCGCATGATGAGTTCATCCGCATTCAGGGCTCAACTCGTATCAACGTTAAACTCGTTGAAACGAGCGGTGAAGTTAGCGACATCAACTTCCCAGGCATCAACGTAACCAACGAAGATATTGCGGCTTTCGAAGAGACTTTACTTCGCCTTGCGAAAGACCATGATTATTTCGTTCTTGCAGGCAGTCTGCCTACAGGTGTTTCTCCAAGCTTATGTGCTTCTTGGATTGAAAAACTGCATTCATTAGGTAAACGAGTTCTGTTTGATAGCAGTCGTGATGCTTTGGCAGCAGGCTTGAACGCTCACCCTTGGCTGATTAAGCCAAACGATGAAGAGCTATCTCAGTTTGTTGGTCGTGAGTTGGTTACTCCTGAAGAGTGTCGAGCAGCGGCGGCTGAACTTGCAGAAAAAGGTATCGAAAACATTGTTGTCTCAATGGGAGCCAACGGGACTATGTGGCTTAACCAAGGCCAATGGCTTCATGCAAAACCACCACGTATGAGCGTTGTCAGCACGGTCGGTGCAGGTGACACCCTCGTTGCCGGTCTTTGCTGGGGTCATATGCAAAATATGGACAAAGAATCTTTAATCACATTCGCTACAGCGTTATCTGCCCTCGCAGTTACGCAGGTAGGTGTGGGTGTGACTTCAGAAACTCAACTAATCACCCTACAAAAAGAAATCCAATTACAACCAGTTGGTACTTTTGAAGTATCTAACAAATAAGGACAGAAGGTCGTACTATGAATATTGCTATTATCACTGCATGCCCTAGCGGCGTTGCAAACAGCATTATTGCTGCAGGACTGCTTGAACAAGCCGCAAAATCACTAAACTGGACTTCCGTTGTGGAATGTCACTCTTCTGTGATTGAAGGCTACAAGCTTACCGATTCAGACATCAACAACGCTGAAGTCGTTATTATTGCAACCAATACACCTGTGGATACTACTCGCTTTGTTGGTAAAAAAGTCTACCAAAGTGATATCTCAGCATGCACAAGTAACCCAACGGCTTACTTAAAAACAGCGGTTGAACAAGCGTCTGAGCTTAACGCAAGCGCTGCAACAACTTACCAAGCACCTGCTGCTCCTACTGCAAGCGCGAAGAAAATTGTTGCTATCACTGCATGCCCTACTGGTGTTGCACACACTTTCATGGCTGCTGAAGCGTTGGAAGAGACGGGTTCTCGTCTTGGCCACAAAGTCAAAGTAGAAACACGCGGTTCTGTTGGCGCAAAAAACCAACTGACTGCTCAAGAGATTGCTGAAGCTGATCTTGTTATCATTGCTGCAGACATCGACGTTCCGCTTGACCGCTTCAACGGCAAAAAACTTTACAAAACCAGTACGGGTCTTGCTCTGAAGAAAACAGAACAAGAGATCAACAACGCATTCGAAAAAGCAACGGTTTATACCCAAGCTGAAGCTTCTAGCAGTGCTGAAAGCACTGGTGAGAAAAAAGGTGTCTACAAACACTTAATGACAGGTGTTTCTCACATGCTACCAGTGGTAGTTGCCGGTGGTTTGATCATCGCACTGTCTTTCGTATTCGGTATCGAAGCATTTAAAGAAGAAGGTACTCTAGCAGCGGCATTGATGACTATCGGTGGTGGTTCAGCATTTGCTCTTATGATCCCTGTACTTGCTGGTTTCATCGCGTTTTCAATTGCTGACCGTCCTGGACTTGCACCGGGCTTGATTGGCGGTATGTTAGCAAGCTCGACTGGCGCAGGTTTCCTAGGTGGTATCGCTGCTGGTTTCATCGCGGGTTACTCGGCGAAGTTCATTGCTGATAAAGTTTCTCTTCCACAGTCAATGGAAGCATTGAAACCGATTCTTATCATTCCATTTATTGCTAGCTTAGTAACTGGTTTGATCATGATCTACATCGTTGGTGGACCTGTATCGAGCATCATGACTGCGATGACAACGTTCCTTAACGACATGGGTTCAGCAAACGCAGTACTGCTTGGTATTATTCTTGGCGCAATGATGTGTTTCGACCTTGGTGGTCCTGTCAACAAAGCGGCTTACACATTTGGTGTTGGTCTGTTGGCTTCACAGACTTACGCACCAATGGCAGCTATCATGGCAGCAGGTATGGTTCCGGCTCTAGGTATGGGCTTAGCGACTTTCCTTGCTAAAAACAAATTTGAACCAAGCGAGCGTGAAGCAGGTAAAGCATCATTCGTACTTGGTCTATGTTTCATCTCTGAAGGTGCTATCCCATTTGCAGCGAAAGACCCAATGCGTGTTATCCCAGCATGTATGGCAGGTGGTGCGCTAACTGGCGCTCTATCAATGCTATTCGGTGCAAAACTGATGGCTCCACACGGCGGTTTATTCGTACTAGCGATTCCTGGTGCTATTACTCCTGTGTTTATGTACCTAGTAGCAATCGCAGCGGGTACTGCAGTAACAGGCTTTGGTTACGCTTTCTTTAAAGCTCGCGCTACTGAAAAGTCTGCAGTAACTGCTTCTTAAGCTAAAACAAGAAGCTAAGCTCTAAGCTTAGCTTCTTATGAGTATCCAAGTCTTTGCCCCCGAAGGCTATTGCCAGTGACATTGTTCACTGGCTTTTTTATTTTAGTTCGATCATACGAATGACCAACTTGCTCTACTAACCACTGTTCCATAAATGTGTTTCACTAATGACATCACAGCCGATTAAGATAACTAAAGTTCACAAAGCACGTCAGAAATTGTCTAGGATCGAAGAATGGGTGCTTGAAGCGAACGGGGATTATAGCGGCCCTTCACAGTATTCATCACAACAGTGTGATTGTTTAACTTCAAAACCTTATTCTCTAACTTATTGAATTTATAGAAGTGTCATATCTATGTCGTCTATATGACGTTCTATGCTGGATACACAGTTGGTAAGTTCTGTTTCACAGCAGTAGAAGGAAATTTTAAATGATTATTAGAAAACTCAGACTAAAACATGGTTGGTCTCAGGAACAGTTGGCCGATCTAAGTGGCTTAAGCATCCGTACTATTCAGAGAATTGAACGTGGCCAAAAGCCTGGTTTGGAGTCACTAAAATCCCTAGCTGCTGTCTTTGAAACCAGTATCGAAGAACTTCAGCAGGAGCCAGAAATGACCAATGACACAAAGTATACTGAAGAAGAACAAACGGTGATCGACCAAGTCAGAGCTATCAAGGGTTTTTACTCTCACCTGATGACTTACGTTATGGTGATTAGCCTACTTTTCACCATCAACCTATTAACCAGTTCTGACTATATCTGGGCTTGGTGGCCTGCTCTAGGCTGGGGTATTGGAATTTTAAACCATGGGTTAAACGCCTTTGAGGTGTTTAATCTCTTTGGTCCTAAATGGGAAAAGCGTCAAATTGAAAAACGCCTTGGTAGGAAAATGTAAAAGATAGAAAAAGCCAGCTTCCGCTGGCTTTTTGATTATCCATTTCGAGCTTATTTGTGTTTTGGTTGAATGTACTTACGGCTTACATCCACCAGCGCAACATCTTTAAAGAAGCTGCGACCTAGCAACACAGGGAAAGTCAGGTGACTTCTATCTGTAAGCGTAAACTCAGTATATTCTTTCAAATCACCGATTTGGATCCACGCCATAACCACAGCGCGACGTTGCGTGCCTTCTGCGCTTGACTGACGAATATCAACCCAACGCTCAACAGGTAAAGCAAACTCTTTGCTCATCACATCGTCGTGTGCAATCTTGAATTTTACCCAGTCTTTACCGTCACGCTCGAATGGTACAACGTCGACAGCACTGACTGAAGAGGTTGTCGCACCTGTATCAATACGGGCACGAAAGTTCTCTTTCAAGCCCGTAACATAAACCCATTCTTGTTCCCCAAGAATCAAACGGCCATCGGCTGTTTTCTTAGCGTCAACCACTACCGGTGGTTTGGGATCCGGCTTTGGTTGTTGTTCAGGCCTTACTTCCGGCTTAGGTTCAGCAATAGGCTCAACCTTTGGCGTTACGGTTTCATATTTACTGAGGTCTCTTTCTGGTTGAGAAACCTCTTGTTTAGGTTCTTCAACTTGAACAGCTTGATCCTTTGCATCACCTTCATTAGACGTTGTAGAGCAAGCCATTAATCCGCCACTTAGCATCAAAGGAATTAAAAATTTCCACTGTTGTTTCATTCGTTCACCTACTCAAACTGAAAAATATCTATAAAACTTTCATTATCGCATCCGCCACATAAGGGATGTCTTTTTCTGTTAAACCAGCAATGTTAATACGACTATCGGCAACCCCATAGATACCGAAGTCTTCGCGTAGTCGTAACATTTGCTCTGCTGTTAAGCCTAGCATAGTAAACATACCTTTGTGACTTTCTATGAAATCAAATTGTGAAGTATTGTGTTGATTTCTCAACTGGTTACATAAACTTTTACGAAGACTTAACAGACGCTGTTGCATTTCAACCAACTCATTCTTCCAAATTATGGTCAATGCATCGCTTTGTAATACTGTTTTTACTAAAGCTGCGCCGTGGTCAGGCGGCATAGTGTAGGTGGTGCGCGCTAAAGTCAGCAGTTTCCCTCTAGCATTGGTTGCTTCTGTGGCATTTTTTCCCAGCACCATCGCAGCCCCAGTACGTTCGCGATACAGGCCGAAATTTTTTGAACATGAGGTCGTAATCAGCATCTCTTCTACACGCTCTGCCATGTAGCGAATGCCTTTTGCATCTTCTTGCAAACCATCACCAAAGCCTTGATAGGCAATATCCACAAAAGGCATAACACCATTTTTCTGTGCCAGTTCCGTTATCGCCTGCCAAGCTGAAAAATCAATGTCTGCACCCGTTGGGTTATGACAGCAGCCATGGACGACAACCACATCTTTTGGCCCTGCATGCGCCAAGTCAGCAAGCATGCGGTCAGCGTTCACCATTTTGGTCTTTTGACTAAAGTAGCTGTAAAACTTCACTTTAAGCCCTGCGGCTTCCATGATCGGTTTGTGGTTAACATAACTTGGGTCTGTTAACCAAACCGTTGTTTCTGGCTGAGCAAAATGCATGAGATCAGCAAGCATACGTAATGCGCCACTGGCACCCGGAGTCTGAATTACGGAGAGTCGTTCACGTACAGGCGTGTCACCTAGTACTAAGTCCGCCATGCATTGGTTGAACTCTTCGCATCCTGCAAGGCCAACGTACGACTTTGACTTCTGTGTTTTCGCTACAATATCTTGAGCTTGTAAAATGGCTTGCATGATTGGCGTTTCGCCTAAGCTATTTTTATAAACACCAATGCCTAAATCGACTTTTTCAGCTCGAGGATCGTCGCGGAAAGCCGCCGTCAGTGAAATGATTGGGTCAAGAGTTGGAGCAGTTAAATGAGAGAACATGAAAGTCACAGCCTTTTGAAATTCAAGTGATGAGTTTCAAAGTAACACTATCGCTGAAACGGCTCAAGATACTTGTTTCTTGGCAAGTTATTAGCTCCTAAACCGGAGCTAATAATTAAAATTGTGCTTAAGATTTGAGGTAGTGAATAACTTGATTACTGCTGCCTCGCCAATCTAGGCTTGGATCAGCAAGATCTTTAATAAATTTCCCATCTATCAGCACATCAATGTATTCCAGTACCTGTTGTTGCGCTTCGCTCAGTTCCGAGAGCAGATAACCCGTCCATAGCCAGATATCTTTATCGGTACATTCTTGCTTAACGCGTTTCACCAAATTGAGAATGGCAGAGACATTTTGCGGATGCAGTGGATCACCACCGGACAACGATAAGCCACGTTTCGGTATGCGGGTATCGCTCAAGTCCGCAATGATGCGATCTTCTAAATCTTGAGTATAGGGATGACCAGAGCGCAAAGACCATGTGCTCTGGTTGTAGCAACCTTTACAGTTGTGTTCACAGCCGGAGACAAACAGTGTACAGCGTGTCCCCGGTCCGTTGACCACATCAATAGGATGATATTGGTGGTAGTTCATTGCTCAATCGTATTTCGTTTAAAGGTGCTTAACGCGACGTTTAACTTCTTCTTGTTTACCGAAGTTGAACGGACGAGCATCAGGGCTACCCAAATAACCGCATACACGACGAGTTACGGATACTTTAGACGAATCATGGTTGCCGCACTTCGGACATACAAAGCCCTTGCTAGTACATTCAAATTCGCCAGTAAAGCCACAGTCGTAACACTCATCAATCGGTGTATTTGTGCCGTAATAAGGCACTCGAGAGTAGCTGTAATCCCAGACATTTTCTAACGCTTCGATATTGCGCTGCATGTTCGGGAACTCACCGTAACAGATAAAACCACCGCTCGAAATTTCTGGGTAAGGCATCTCAAAATCGATCTTATCGTATGGGTTTACTGTTTTTTGCACATCCAAGTGGAAGCTGTTGGTGTAATAACCTTTGTCAGTTACACCCTCAATAACACCAAACTCTTTTGCATCGATACGACAGAAGCGGCTACATAAGTTTTCGCTTGGTGTACCGTACAGGCTAAATGCGTACCCTGTTTCTTCTTTCCATTGGTCTACGGCGTTACGCAGACGTTGGATGATTTCAATCGCATGCTCACGCAGTTTTGCATCATCATAAACATGATCGTCAGCGCCGAACAATGCTGTGATAGTTTCATGTACACCGATGTAACCCAGTGAAATTGAAGCACGACCATTTTTGAAGATTTCAGTGATTGAATCGTCGGCTTTCAGACGAACACCACATGCGCCTTCCATATACAGAATTGGAGCAACACGAGCTTTCACCTTTTCCAGACGGCTGATTCGCGTTTCAAGTGCGCGACGAGCTAATTTCAGCTTCTCATCCAACAACTCGTGAAACTTTTTGATATCACCATTTGCTTTCAAAGCGATACGAGGTAGGTTCAAGCTCACTACACCAAGGTTATTACGACCTTCGTGAACAAGTTCACCATTTTCTTCGTATGTATTCAGGAAGCTACGACAGCCCATTGGAGTTTTAAATGACCCCGTAACCTCAACTACTTTGTCGTAGTTCAAAATGTCTGGATACATGCGTTTAGATGCACATTCCAGCGCAAGCTGTTTGATATCGTAGTTTGGATCAGCTTTCTTGTGGTTCAAGCCGTCTTTAATCGCGAATACCAGTTTAGGGAACACCGCCGTTTTGCGGTTTTTACCTAAGCCCGCTATACGGTTTTTCAAAATAGACTTCTGAATTAAACGCGATTCCCAACAGGTACCTAAACCAAAACCAAACGTCACAAATGGTGTTTGACCATTAGCCGTGTGAAGTGTGTTTACTTCGTATTCCAAAGACTGGAATGCGTCATAACACTCTTTCTCGGTGCGCGCTTTAGCGAACTCTTCAGGGCTGTGAATATCCCACTCTTTAGCGATTTCTAAATGTTTCTCATAGCTCGCAGCTACGTAAGGCGCAAGAATTTCATCGATACGGTTGATTGTAGTACCACCGTAGATATGGCTCGCGACCTGAGCGATGATTTGAGCTGTTACCGCTGTCGCAGTCGAAATTGATTTTGGTGTATCAATTTCCGCATTACCCATTTTAAAGCCGTGTGTTAGCATGCCCTGTAAGTCGATCAGCATGCAGTTAAACATCGGGAAGAATGGTGCGTAGTCAAGGTCATGATAGTGAATATCACCTTCTTCATGAGCCTGAACGATGTCACGAGGCAGGATGCGAGTTTTCGCATAGTGCTTAGCAACGATACCTGCTAACAGGTCACGCTGTGTTGGAATCACTTTGCCATCTTTGTTGGCATTTTCGTTTAGAAGATCGGCGTTGCTTTCTTGAATTAAGCCTTCAATTTCTCTGGTCAACGCGCTTTGCTTTTCACGAGAAATATCGCGGTCATGGCGATACTCAATGTATGAACGAGCTAATGCTTTGTACGGACCTTGCATTAGCTCGTTCTCTACCATCGTCTGAATTTCGGCGATGTGAACTTCTTCGTAATCTTTCAATTTCAGTTCAACAGCAAGTGCTACATTAAGAGCGTAAATAGCCAACTCTTTATCCACATGATCTGCGGCACTTTCAACTGCAGATTGAATACGATCCCTGTTAAACGGGGCTTTAGAGCCATCACGTTTGATCACGATAGGTTTCAAAATTTCTCCTTACCCCAGCATACTCACAGACTTATCCACAAACACACTATATAGGGCTTTTTATTATCCAACTGACACTATATGTTGTGGCGTATTTAACCTCCGACATCAAGTTGGAGTATTGATATAGATCAATGGATTTGGACCACCGAGCAGAATTGATTCAAACTTACAGCTCAAGATCTCAAACTCGTAAGAAATGCTGCAAACCGCAAAAATTGTGATATCCGTTGTTGATTTTTTAGGAAGCCTGATAAATTAAGCGCTGCAGAAATATCTATAAAAAACACGACACAAGGATTAATAAAATGCGCCTATTTTATGCTCTATTTGCAAGTGTGATTTCCTTAGGAATGCCACTCACTGCGCATGCTGAAAAATTAACCATGAGCACTTGGAATATGGAATGGCTCACCGTCAATCCAAACCATAGTGTCTATGAAGGGAAGCGAAACAATAACGATTTTTCTGCTTTGAAAGGCTATTTTGAGAAACTCAATGCGGATGTGATTGCTTTTCAGGAAGTTGATAGCATCGACGCATTTAAGCGAGTAAGCCAACCCGATTACACTATCTTATTGTCTGACAGAAAGATGCCGAAATATGCTCACCACCAGTTTTCAGACATCAATCAATACACGGGCTTTGCCATTCGTAATAACGTGCCTTTTTCTGATCCCAAAGATATCGACTTGTATGGCAAAACTAATCACAAACTAAGATTTGCTTCTTATGTCATTCTCTACCCTGATAGTGCCACACCTGTCCACGCGCTTTCTTTGCATCTCAAAGCGGGTTGCGTGGGGAAATTCTATTCTCAGAAAGAGACCTGTCAGACTCTGTTAGCACAAGGAAAAAAACTTAACCGTTGGATTAAAGAACGTGAAAAACAGGGACAGGAATATGTGATTATGGGGGATTTCAATCACAACCTGAGCTTTAATGGCGACTGGTTGTGGCAAGAGTTTACGCAGGGTTTGAAACAGAAACCTGAACTGGCAACCCGCAATACTCAGGCTTTATGCAAGGTTCGCAAACGCAATGATGCTTCACAGCTACATCAATTTCGTTCCGTGATTGACCATATGGTTATCAGCCCTAAACTTAACGCGACGCCGCCCAAACAAATGGTCTATAAAGACCAAGATGTACTCAACTACCACCTAAGTGATCACTGCCCTATTGTTTCTCAGTTCAATTGGTAGCTGCAGATACTGTTCAACTCAAAGTGACAAATACAAAAATGCCTCACACTGTATTGGCTTACATTGTGAGGCATTAAGACAAGTTTACTGACTACAAATCCCTATACCTAAACAGGACTTTTTTCGAAGCGTTTTCTCATCACTACGTAGTATAGGACAGGGATAACCAACAAGGTCAAAATTGTCGATACGAATATCCCGAAAATCAAACTTATAGCCAAGCCGTTAAAGATCGGGTCATCGAGGATGAATACCGCGCCTATCATCGCAGCCAGTGCTGTCAGCATAATGGGTTTAGCACGTACCGCTGCGGACTGAATCACCGCTTCAGAGAACACAATACCCTCTTCTACTTGTTGGTTGATAAAGTCCACCAGCAAAATCGAGTTACGCACGATAATACCGGCCAAAGCAATCATGCCGATCATTGAAGTCGCCGTGAACTGTGCGCCTAATAAGGCGTGCCCCGGCATCACACCAATAATGGTGAGTGGGATTGGCGCCATGATGATCAACGGCACTAAATATGACTTAAACTGCGCTACAACCAACAGGTAAATCAGAATCATACCGACAGCGTAAGCGATACCCATATCGCGGAAGGTTTCATAGGTGATGGTCCACTCACCGTCCCACAGTATAGAAATGCCGTTTAAACCATCTGGCTGATTGATGTAGTACTGATCCACCGTCATCGCCTTATCGATTTCACTACCAACCGTGAACATGCCGTACAGTGGGCTATCAACGCTTCCCGACATATCACCTACGACCATGACCATAGGCACAAGGTTCTTATGCACAATGTAATCTTCCATGGGCGATTGACGAACCGACACCAAATCAGACAGTGGATAAGCGTTACCCGTCATGCTGCCCACTTTCATATTCAGCACTTGTTCTAAACGCACTTTTGCTGTTTCACTCGCCTGAATCTGAATTGGGATCGGATACTTACTGTGCTCACTATGCAGATAAGTCACAGGTTTTCCGCCAATCGACGTTGCCAAGGCATCAACAATCGAAGCATAAGGTACTTGGTAGTGGGACGCTTTGCTTCTGTCGATCACCACTTGCCATTTCTGGTGCAGCTCTGGCAGGTACATGTCCACATCAACAATATCCTGAGTAGTACGGAATACTTCTCTTACTTGTCTTGCGGCTGCATTACGAATTTCCGGCGTTGGGCCATACACTTCCGCCAATATCGGAGACCAAACAGGAGGACCCGGTGGTACTTCAACCACTTTCACCTTACCGCCAAATTTATCTGCGACCGCTTTTAATACAGGGCGAATTGAGCTGGCGATTTCATGGCTGTCTCGATCACGCTCTTTGCGTCCAGCAAGGTTAACCTGAATGTCGCCCTGATTCGCCTGATTGCGCATAAAGTAGTGACGAACCAAACCGTTGAAGTTAATCGGCGCAGCCGTACCTGCATAGATTTGGTAACTTTCCATCTCTGGCACTTTGTTCAGTTCTGCGCCCATTTCGAATAATACGCGCTGAGTTCTCTCCAAAGACGTACCTTCCGGCATATCCAACACAACTTGAAACTCTGATTTGTTATCAAACGGCAACATCTTCAGTACAACCGCTTGGAACACAGGTAGCAGAATAGATCCCGCAATCAAGGCCAGAATAGCCAACAGCAGCATAAAACGATTACGCCCCTGATTTTTCGCCGTCACAAACGGAGTCATGATGCGATGGAATATAGAGTTGGTTGCGCCGCCTTCTTGATGACCATGCGCCGCGGGTTTTAAGAAATGCCCAGCAAGCCATGGCGAAACAATAAATGCCACCGCTAATGAAATCAGCATACCCATGGATGCATTGATTGGAATCGGGCTCATATATGGCCCCATCAAACCAGACACAAATGCCATAGGTAAGAGTGCCGCGATAACCGTTAATGTCGCGAGAATGGTTGGCCCGCCAACTTCATCAACCGCAGGAGGGATCAACTCGCTCAGCTTTTGCTTACCCATTGCCATATGTCGGTGAATGTTTTCCACCACCACGATCGCATCATCGACCAGAATACCGATTGAGAATATCAGTGCGAACAATGAGACTCGGTTAAGCGTAAAACCCCATGCCCATGAAGCAAATAGCGTGATCATCAACGTAACCACAATCGCTAAGCCTACCACTGCCGCTTCGCGCCAACCCATGGTTAGTACCACCAAGATAACCACCGCAGTGGTCGCAAACGCAAGTTTACCAATCAGAGTGTTACTTTTATCCGCGGCGGTTTTACCGTAATCACGGGTAATATCAACATCAATGCCTTGAGGAATAAGCTGGTTTTCTAACTCAACCAAGCGAGACTCGATAGCGTTCGCTACATTTACTGCGTTTTCACCACCTTTTTTGGCAATCGCCAACGTCACTGCAGGATAAATACCTTGCTTATCACTGGTCCAAACATTTTGCGTTGGTGTGTTGACCCCAAATTTTACGGTAGCGATATCTTCCAGATACACGGGCGTATTGTTGTGTAAGCCAACAACCAGTTGTTTGACTTCTTCCACACGAGTGAGGAACTGACCGACTTGAACCGGAAATTGTTGGTTATCATGAGTGAGTGACAGCATAGTCGAACTTGAGTTCGCTGAAGGCAGATGCTGATTCAGTTGATCAAGCGTGATGCCAAAGCTGTTCATTTTCACCGGATCAAGACGCACATCGACGATGGTGTTGTGCCCACCCACAGTGTAAATATCGCGAGTACCATCAATGCGCTTCAGTTCGGTTTCTAAACCGTGGGCAACTTGCGTCAGCTGCTGCTGATCAAACTCACCGCTCTTATCCGCCAAAGTGATGGTGACAATAGGCACATCTTCAATGCCCTTCGGTTTAATAATAGGTTCACCTACCCCAACACCTTGAGGCATCCAATCCTTGTTGGAATACAGTTTATTGTAGATACGAACCACAGCGTCATTGCGCGTTACACCAACATCAAATATGGCAACAATCATCGCACCGTCAGGCTGAGAGAAAGAGTAGATCTTGTCTATACCCTGAATTTCAGAGATCACTTGCTCCGCAGGCGTAGTTACTAAGCTTTCAACCTCAGCAGGAGAAGCGCCGGGGAACGGAATATAAACGTCTGCAAATGTTACATCTATTTGAGGCTCTTCTTCTTTCGGCGTCACAATGACCGCAAAAAGCCCCATCAACAGCCCGACTAAAGCGAGCAAAGGTGTCATAGCAGAATTTTGGAAGGCCGCGGCAATGCGACCCGAAATGCCGAGTCGTTTGTCCATAATTACTTACCTTCTGCGTTAAGAGCGGTTGTCGAAATGACGTCGCCTTCTTCAAGGCCAGACAACACTTCGGTGTAGTCGCCATAAGTTTGTCCTAATCGCACTGGATTAAGCACTCGGCTGTCCTCCTGAATTCGGTATACAGAACTCAGCTCGGCTCTGCGAACCACTGAACTGTTCGGAATCAGAATCGTGTCTCTGTTGCCGTAATGGAATTCAGTCTTCACCCACATGCCCGGAACAAAAGTCGAGATATCTTCGGGTAAGTTAAGACGGATTTTAAAGGTGTGAGATTGCGGGTCCGCGTAGCTGAACAAACTGTATTGCGTCGGAAGTATACGTTCACCTTGAGGTGAAACGACTTCAAATTGAGCAACGTCAGACACAGCGGGTTGGTAGCGTTGAGGTATTTCAGTCTCAACACGAAGTTTGTCAATCGAGAAGCCACTGACAAGCGGGGTTCCCGGAGCAACGGTTTCACCCAGTTCAACATGTCTTTGAGTCACAACACCGTCATAAGGTGCGGTCACACTGGTATAACCAAGAGATTCTTTGGCCTGAGCAACCGCTGCTTGAGCAGATTTCACCGCTGCAGATGCACTGCGAGCTCTTGCTTCAGCGGAATCCATCACATCTTGTGAAATCGCACCTTTGGGGAAAAGTTGACGATAGCGTTTCACTTGCGCTTGAGCTTCTCTGTCTTGTGCAATCGCACTTGCCAACTGAGCCTGAGCAGCATCTAAAGAAGCGGATTGCTGAACAGCACTGATTTCCAACAGCACTGTTCCTTTTTTCACATAGTCATTCACGTCGACATTTAAGCCAACAATGCGGCCCGATGTTTGTGAAGCTACCGTACCTTGATTAATGGGCTGAACCACGCCATCAAGTTGCACAACTTGCGCGAGTGACTCACTCTTTACGATGTAACGTTCACTGGCTTGTTCTGCATTCGCATAACCAGCACTGGCGAGTGCCGCAGCAATACTAAAAGTTAACCATCTCATAAGTCACTCTCCTTAGTGCCTAAATACTGCTCAAGACTATCTCGTTTGTATAAGCTACTCACTCATTTCTATAAGTCGTACCTACACTCGATTTCTATACCACTAATAGCATAGTGTGGCTAAGCTGTTTGTGATTGAACTTGTTTATTATTCTTAATACAGATCAATAAGTTTGTTGCGCCAAGGCCGACCATCATACTAGCGAAGAAAACCCACGCTCCTGAGTTGCCTAAAGCGAGGCTTGAAACCACAGGTCCCGGACAAATACCCGCGATACCCCAACCCAAGCCGAAGATCGCCGCACCGCTAAGTAAACGGCTGTCTACTGTTTTATTTGTGGCTAAACAGAATTTTTCAGCATTCACTGGCTTTTGCTTTGGCTTAATCAGTAAGAAATAAGCAGGCATAAACACCATCAGTGCGCCACCCATGACAAACATCAAACTCGGATCCCAATTTCCAGCGACATCAAGGAAACCCAGCACTTTTTCAGGATCTGCCATGCCAGAAATAATCATACCAATACCAAACAAAACACCCGCCAACAAAGACGTTAATCGAAACAACATATTATTCATTTGAATGCACCTATTAGTTTTAAATAAACCCAGTTCTTAAACCAATCTGGTTTTTAAACCACTGAGTTTTAAGCTTATGTTTTAACTATAAAAGCTAAAATTAAAGAACATGGAAACGGACAAACACCGTTGCTGCTGCTACTGCCATAAATACGCAAGTAGCGACAATCGAACGCTTAGATAAACGCCCAATGCCACAGATTCCATGTCCGCTGGTACATCCGTTACCTAAACGGGTACCAACGCCAACTAATAGGCCCGCAATTGCGAGCATCGCACTACTTGTTTCGAACTGAACCGGAGCTTCACCACCCAGCATTAACGCTGCCAGAACACCACCTGAAATCATTCCCAGAGCAAACAATAGTCGCCATGCGAAGTCCTTCGTTTTTGGTGTCATCAAGCCAGTTAAAATACCGCTGATACCTGCTACTTTTCCGTTCATTAGCAACATCAATGTCGCTGAAATACCTAATAAAATGCCTCCGGCTAAAGATTCCCATGGAATGGAAAACGCCATAACTACCTCTATACATTAAAGTTTTAAATTAAAAATTATTATCCACAAAATGTCATTTGTAGACTTTGAATCAATTGAGTTACACGGTTGTCTGCGAGCGAATAAAACACTTGTTGTGACTCTTTACGAGCCTTGATTAGACCATGTTTACGTAGCACGGTTAAGTGTTGGGAAAAAGCAGACTGACTCAGTGATGAGCCTTGTTGTAACACACCCACGCCAACTTCACCTTTAGTCAGTTGGCATAAAACCATTAGACGCTCAGGATGCGCCATAATTCTCAGAATTTCAGACACTTCCGCTGCATTTTGCTTCATTGTTTTAATGTTGACAGCTTCCATTGTCTTACCCTCATTTAAATCGATGAATTAGATTTTACTAATAAAACAATATTAGTCAACGCTTATTTAGATATTTAAAAATTAGCTCAATTAACATTAGACTTTTCTAATTAAAGGTTCTATAGTGACCTCATTAATCCAGCGGAGGGTAATATTATGACTATTGAAAACGGTGTAAGAGTATTAGCGGGCAGTATGATACTGATCTCAGTAATTTTAACTGCATTCGTTCACCCTAACTTTGTTTGGTTGACGGTATTTGTTGGTGCCAACCTGATTCAAAGTGCCTTCACAGGGATATGTCCAGCAGTTTATTTTCTGAAAAAATTAGGCTTACGTTAGTTGCTCGTCACAAGGCTGACAAATTGCTTTGTTAGCCTTTCGAGCCAGAACAAAAACTTGGAGTAAATTATGACTAAGATCGTGATCATTGGTGGTGTTGCAGGTGGCGCTTCTGCCGCGGCTCGTGCTCGTCGCTTAAGCGAAGATGCACAAATTATTATGTTTGAACGTGGGCCGTTCGTCTCTTTAGTGAAATAGATAATTAACTACATTTTTGACTTTTCCTTTTTAATTTATCTATCTCATTGATTTTATGGAGATTAACATGACCAAAATCGTAATTATTGGCGGTGTTGCAGGTGGCGCATCAGCAGCAGCTCGCGCAAGACGTCTTAGTGAAGATGCCGAAATCATTATGTTTGAACGCGGACAGTTCGTTTCGTTCGCTAATTGCGGGTTGCCATATCACATCGGTGGAGACATCAAAGAACGCGGTAATCTTCTACTACAAACGCCGGAAAGTTTCCTCGCTCGTTTTAATGTAGACGTACGTGTGATGAATGAAGTCCTCCGCATTAACCGTGAAGAAAAAACCATCACAGTTCGTAATCTGTTAGACCAAAGTGAATACACAGAAAGCTATGATTTTCTACTTCTAAGCCCAGGTGCTGGTCCAGTAGTTCCACCGATCCCAGGTTTAGATAACCCATTGACGCATTCACTGCGCAACATTCCAGATATGGATAAGATTATCCAAACCATTAATACCAACCAAGTTGACCACGCAACGGTTGTGGGTGGTGGTTTTATCGGTTTGGAAATGATGGAAGCGTTCCACCAACTTGGAATTAAAACCACTCTGTTAGAGATGGCTGACCAAGTGATGACGCCAGTAGACCGTGAAATGGCGGGGTTTGCTCACGCAGAGATCAAAGCAAAAGGCATCGACTTACGCCTATCTACTGCTCTGAAATCGGTAGAGTTCAAGCCAACAACATCACTAGCAAGCATGGATTCTGGTCAAGCAGTGCATCAACATGTGAATGGAGAACTTGAGCTAACGCTAAGCAATGGCGACACACTTACCACTGATATTCTTATCATGGCAATTGGTGTACGCCCTGAAATCAAATTGGCGTCAGAAGCAGGTTTGCAAATTGGTGAACTTGGCGGTATTTATACTAACGATTACATGCAAACCAGCGACCCATCTATCTATGCGGTTGGTGATGCTATCGAAGAGAAAGATTTCGTAACGGGCAAGCAAACATTGGTGCCTCTTGCAGGACCTGCAAACCGTCAAGGCCGTATGGCAGCAGACAACATGTTAGGCCGCAAAGAAACTTACCAAGGTACTCAAGGTACTGCGATTTGTAAGATCTTCGATTTGGCTGTCGCTTCAACTGGTAAGAACGAGAAGCAGCTAAAACGTGAAGGCGTTGAGTACGAAAAAGTGTATGTACACACAGCTAGCCACGCAAGCTACTACCCAGGTGCAGAAGTGGTTTCGTTCAAAATGTTGTTCGATCCAAAATCAGGCAAAATCTTCGGTGCGCAAGCGGTGGGTAAAGACGGTATCGACAAACGTATCGACGTGATGGCTGTTGCTCAACGTGCAGGTATGACTGTTGAGCAGTTACAGCACCTTGAGCTTACTTACGCGCCACCATTCGGCAGTGCGAAAGACGTGATCAACCAAGCGGCATTCGTAGCAAACAACCTCATCAAAGGCGATTCAACTGCAATTCACTTTGACGAGATTGATAACCTAACTGAAGACCAACTACTGCTTGATGTGCGTAACCCAGGTGAGCTGAAAAATGGTCACCTACCAGGTGCAGTAAACATCCCAGTAGACCAGTTACGTCAACGTATGAATGAACTGCCAAAAGACAAAGAGATTGTGATCTACTGTCAGGTGGGTCTGCGTGGAAACGTGGCGTACCGTCAGTTAGTTAACAACGGTTACAAAGCACGTAACCTGCTAGGTGGCTACCGCACTTACCTGTTTGCTAAAGCGTAATAGAACATTAGCTTCTATAAACTAGAGATTGACCAGCACACCTGTGCTGGTCTTTTTTATATTAGGGATAGATATATCTTGCACAGTCGCCATAATGGATTTATTTAATATGCACTGAATGTGTAATGATCTTGGGAGGGATAAAATATGAAAAATCGCGTATTGTATTTTGATGTCGGTAGCCTACTGCTGTCTGCCCCTTACAGAGAACGTTCACCAAAGGTGCAACAAACATTCGATTGTATTAGTCAATTTAGTCCAGAGTTCTTTGACAATATATCTTTAGACAGAGAGGCGATTGAATTGTTAACTGAATTTAGCCAAAAAGCTGATGTTCTCCTTTACCCTATACAGAAACGCTTTAATCGAGCGTTTTTAATCGAACAAGGATTCAATGAGTCTGTCTTAGCTCCTGACGCCTCATACACCGTGAGATACGGCGACGCTAATGAAGTAAACCATAAAATTTCACATGCGCACGCAATTGATTCGGATTGGTTCTTTGTAAGCGGCGGGGACGACAAAGCGTATATCGAACCTCAATTCCCTGAACGTTTTATTGACGCTGGAACTAAAGGTGTTTCACCTGATTTGATTCAAAATCTCATGGATAAATTTGATGTCACCGAGAAGTGAGACCTAATGGTCTCAACATCTACTTAAAACACTTTTGGACAATTCCGTGCCAGTGACTTTGCTAAATTAGCATTTCACAAATAACTACCAGTATGGGAAAACCGCTTATCTGACATCCCGTATTGATGGTACAGATAAAGTTGAAAGACTAACACTTCATATGACTTTTAAAGTTAATTTATCAATAAGATGAAGTAAGAGGTTTTAAACCCCTACTTCATTTTTTAGATACCTATTTTCCCTAGTGCGATAAAGAGCCATAGCAATCCACCCAATCTTGATGGAATTTATTAATTGCATCGTTTACACATGGGTTCTCCATCATTTGATACGCAAGCTCAACAGGTATGGTCACGCTAGATTGGCTGACACTTAAACACTCTATGACTTGTTTTGTGTTTTTGAAACTAGCTCCGATGATTCTGCATGTCTGAGCATGATAACAAAGTAGATGCGATATAGATTCAACAGTTTCAATAGCATTGCCTGTAAGTGTATCGATTCGATTGAAGTAAGGAGCAACAAAAGAAGCACCAGCTAGCGCAGCCAAAATGGCTTGTTGCGAAGTGTATATAGCTGTACCTAAGGTAGCAACACCTTCGCTTTTTAACATTTTAATAGCTCTTATTCCCTGCATATTAACCGGAATTTTCACTATGAAATTGTCAACCATCTGATTGAGCTTTAATGCCTCATCCACAATTTCATCTGCATTAGTGCTAATTACCTGCCCAAAAATCAGCCCATCACTAGCTAAAGCCTCTCGAATCTGAGGTAACAAATTGACCATTTTCACCCCTGACTTCGCCACGATTGTTGGATTAGTCGTGACACCTGCAATAGGTAATAAATCTGATAACGTCTTAATTTGTTCAATATCACTAGTATCAAGGTAAACGGACATAATGAGCCTCTCTTATCGCATTTTATAAAAAGGCTAATACAGGTAATTAGGAGCTTTGGGGGAATACCTGTATTAGCGCGTATTTGGAGTTTTAATTTCTACAAAATTCCTGCTTGGTGGATGGTACTTACATTGATGACACCTAAGAAGATGTCACTTTCTCGTCGAATGACAGGTAAAGCTGTTATTGAATTTTCATTCATGTATTTCAACGTGCTACTGCATAATTGGTCTGAATATGTGCACTTGAAACTCGACGTCATCACCTCACCAATGGGTAACATCAGGTCATCGCAACGATGAATAGCTCTGCGTAAATCACCATCAGTAAAAACACCGGAAACTTTGCTGTCCGACAATATCGCGATCAATCCAAACCCTGTGTTGCACATTAGATCTACCGCATCCGCTATTCTTGTATCGGCATTACAAAATGCTTGTTGATGTTTATCGCTAATTAATTGATCTAACGTGAGTAATAATTTATTACCTAAGGCTCCAGCAGGATGAGATAGGGCAAAATCATGCTTACTAAACCCCTTCATTGTCATGATTGTAAGAGCCAGTGTATCCCCTAAGATCAGAGTGTTAACGGTGCTTGCACTTGGTGCTAACCCTAATGGACAGGCTTCTTTATCAACCGCAGTCGATAAACGGTATGCACACTGCTTGGCAAGAACGCTATCAAGATTTTGAGTTATAGCTATGGTTGTTACCGCTTTTTTTGCTAGTAAGGGAGCCATTATTTTGAATTCTGGTGCTTCGCCTGAATTCGAAATAAAAATAATCAAATCTTCAGATTCAATCATCCCTAAATCGCCATGTAAGGCTTCAGCTAAATGAACAAAAAATGATGGAGTTCCAGTTGATGCAAATGTGGCAGCAATTTTTTTGCCTATATGCCCTGACTTTCCGATCCCAGAAACAATTATTTTGCCTTTACATTCACATATAGCTCGGCAGACATCAGTAAAGTTACTATCAATCACATCAACAAGCTTACTTGCTTGTGCCAGCTCCTCTTTCATTATTCTGAGTGCTGTAGAGCAAACCATTTCTGTTGTATGAGAAACTTTCATTTCGCAACGTTCATCTTTCATAATATTTCACTTGTCGAACTTAATTTTCATTTTGATAATTTAACTGGTTTACTCAACCAATTCAATTACCAAAATTTTTATTTAAATATAAAAACAAAAAAACATATCAACATATATCATTGATAAATATAACTTTAAAATAAAATATCTTTCGTTTTTACATTTCATGATTTTCATGTAGCTTTCATTTGATTTTCATAATGTGAATTAGATCGCTTTCATTGTGAAAATCAATGTGCATAATGCACCCACCAAATAACAAAAAGGTGAAACAACATGGATACCATAATTTTAGGAGCAGAATGGTTTATCGGACTATTCCAAAAAGGCGGAGAAACTTTGCTGGGTATGATGACAGGCATTCTTCCACTACTCATTTCCTTACTCTGTGCAATGAATGCATTGATTGCATTTATTGGAGAACACCGAGTAGAAAGACTGGCGAGCAGATGTGCAAGCAATCCAGTCTCTCGCTACTTGATTCTTCCCGTTGTCGGCACATTCATTTTTTGTAACCCGATGACTCTCTCATTGGGTAAATTTTTGCCAGAACGTTACAAACCGAGCTACTACGCAGCAGGTTCGTACTCGTGTCATTCGATGAATGGCTTATTTCCACACGTAAACCCAGGTGAGCTATTTGTTTACCTAGGTATTGCAAGTGGTATCACGACGTTAGGTTTACCTCTAGCCCCACTTGCTGTCGCGTATTTATTTGTAGGTATGATTTCGAACTTCTTCAGAGGTTGGGTAACTGACTTCACCACCATGATGGTCGAAAAGCAGCAAGGCATTCAATTGGACCGTGAAGTTCATTTCGGTTAATGAGGAAGAGAACATGACTACAACATTAAAAATCAAAGCAGGTAAAGGCGGTTGGGGTAAAGAGCTGATCGTTGATTTCCCCAAAAATAAAAAAATTATGTACATGGTAGGCGGTACTAGACCAGCACTCGTGGACCGTTTAGTTGAGTTGACTGGCCTAGAAGCGGTTGATGGATTCGCCGACGGTTGTGACTATGAGGACATGGCGGTAGCCGTAATTGACTGCGGTGGTTCAATGCGCTGTGGTCTGTACCCTAAAAACAATGTTCCTACTCTCAATGTGATGCCTACCGGAAAATCTGGCGTAATGGCGAAATACATAAATGAAAGTAACTATGTTTCTAGCGTTAATGCTGATTGCGTAAGTGTGGTTGACGCCTCTGAAGCTGTAACTCGGACTTCAGCGATTGCAGCTAACGAGATTTCTATCGATTCGAACGGCGCAGCCTTGATGACCGGGGGCATTGATACCACTAAAAAACTTACCGAACAATCTGATGGACTTTTAGCTCGCATCGGTATGGCTATGGGTAATGTTATGGCAGTGTTTTTCCAAGCAGGTCGAGACACGATTGATACCGTTATGTCCACCATCATTCCATTCATGGCATTCGTTTCGATGCTCATTGGCGTGATATTGGCAAGTGGTATTGGGGACACAATAGCTCACGTGCTAGTTCCTCTTGCAACTAATCCTGTTGGTTTAATCATATTGGCACTGATTTGTTCATTCCCGTTCTTGTCGCCATTCTTGGGTCCTGGCGCTGTTATTGCTCAAGTCATCGGTGTGTTGATCGGTACTCAGATCGGCTTAGGTAACATTCCACCACAACTAGCTCTACCTGCTCTATTTGCTATCAATGCTCAAGCTGCTTGTGACTTTATCCCGGTAGGTCTAGGCCTTGCTGAAGCGAAACCAGAAACGGTGCGTGTGGGCGTTCCATCTGTCCTTTATGGACGTTTCTTAACAGGTGCACCAACAGTGTTGTTGGCATGGTTTGCATCAATGTTCATTTACAACTAAGGACAAGAAGATGAGTTTGTATAGTGTTGAAATCATTAAAGTTGGTGAGTGTGCGTTAGAAGCACTTGAAGACGACATGTTGATTTTATTTAACCAGTCAGTGCCAGTTGATGCCGCGGAGTACTGTTTTGTGCACACTCATGATCAATTGAAAGGTGAAATTTCTGTTGGAGGTGAGGTGGTTATCGATGGCAATACTTACCCAATAACCGCTGTCGGTGATGGTGTTAATCAAAATTTAGGTAATTTGGGACATATTACATTGCGATTTGATTCATCAAGCGAAGCTGACTTCGTAGGTAGCCTTCATTTAGCCGGTACTCAACCTCGTTCATTGAGTGTTGGTTCAACTATTAGCTTTATTTGATTTTTTGGAGGTGTGCATAGCACCTCCACATTTTAGGAGATTCGTTATGAAAACAGCAGTCGTTGTCGGTGGTGGTCAAACACTTGGTGAGTATCTTTGTAAAGGACTTGCAGAAGCAGGATACAAAGTGGGGGTTGCTGACCTAAACGGCCAAAATGCAACAAAAGTAGCTGATGAGATCTGTACATTAAAAGGGCAAGATATCGCGGTTGGCGTCACTATTGATGCCACCGATGAGCAGAGTGTGGTCGATGCATTTAGAACCATCGAAGAGCAGCTCGGTAGTATTGATGTTTTGGTTTATAGCGCAGGTGTAGCAAAAGCAACGAAGATTACCGAGTTCACATTGCAAGATTTTAATTTTAACGTGAATGTAAACTTAAATGGCTACTTCTTGTGTGCTCGAGAAGCGGCTCGTTATATGGTTCAACAAGGTAATGGCGGACGCATTATTCAGATTAACAGCAAATCAGGTAAAGTGGGTAGCAAACACAATGCAGGTTATAGTTCAGCAAAATTTGGCGGGGTGGGCTTAACTCAGTCTATCGCACTTGACTTGGCCGATGACAAAATTACCGTAAATAGCTTGATGTTAGGAAACCTTCTGGAATCCCCAATGTTCCAAAGCTTAATCCCACAATATGCTAAAAAATTAGGTCTTGAAGAGCATGAAGTCATGCAGCATTACATTGACAAAGTTCCACTAAAAGCTGGTTGTGGTTATGATGACGTTTTAAATGTTCTCAAATTCTATATCAGTGACGGTGCTAAATACTGTACAGGTCAGTCGATCAACATTACAGGTGGTCAGGTGATGTTTTAATGGCTAACTAAGCAAACAGCATAAGTATACAGGGGCTTCAAAGCCCCTTAATTTTTCGTAGTCAGGAGAATGTTATGGATATCATTTTTGCTATTGGTCTATTACTTATTATGTCTTGGTGGACAAAGCTGTTCCTTAATCATATGAAGTTCACACCAAAGGCAAAAATCAAAGATAAAAAGATTGATAGTCAGTAAAGTAATTTTATCATTATGAAAATAGTGATAATCACTAGTTTCATGATCCGTCCTTGTTTTCATTAACCAAAGTATTCTGACTATTACTTAGAGGTAATCTATGGACTCTATTTCTTTATTCATCAGCATCGCTATTGTCGCCTGGGTCGCACAAATAGCGATGAGCTTTTTCCAAATCCGTGCCTTTAATAGGATGATCCAATCTATGGCAAGCAAAGGTAAAGTAAAAATTGGACGAACTAAAAGTCGTTGGAAAGCAAGAACAATTGTTGTCATAGTTGAATCTGAGGAAGGTATTATTACGGATGCCAAAGTACTCAATGGGGTTACAGTATTTGCACGCCCTAAAACATTGACCGAAGTGGTTGGAAGTTCATATCCACTCGATAAACATATTCTAAATGGGTTGAGTAACGGGATTCAGGAAGCTCTGTACGTTGCTTTTCAAACTGAATAACAGAATTTTCAAATCACATTCAATATGATAATAATCTGGTGTAGAATAACCTCAAATTAATCGGTAGATATAATGATGAGTATTGATAGCAGACAAAGTCAGTTGGTTTCTTACCTCCAAAAGAACGGCAAAACAGCAGTAAACGATCTTGCCTCTATTTTCCAGACATCTGGGGCCACGATTAGAAGTGATCTGAGAGCTTTAGAAGAGAAAGGCATTGTGGCAAGACGCTACGGAAGTGCGGAAGCAGTTTCCAGCAATGGTGCTACAACGAGCGCTTCTGAAGAAATTGCTATGGATGAAAAGAAAACTTTAAATCTTGATAAAAAAATCCGTATTGCAGAAAAAGCAGCTCAGTTAGTTCGAGATGGGGACTCCATAATCCTAGATTGTGGTAGTACAACACTACAAATGGTTCCCGAGTTTGAAAAAATTATGTCCTTGACTTTAATGACAAATAGTCTGGATATTGTTCATGCTATGAACGAACTAAACTCCGAACATACGGTGATTATGCCTGGAGGAACTTACAGAAAACGTTCAGCTTCGTTTCATGGAAGTTTAGCGGAAAGTGCCTTTAGTCATTTTACGTTTGATAAACTTTTTATTGGAGCTGACGGTTTTGATTTAACTCAAGGTTGTACGACTTACAACGAAGCTTATCAAGTTAGCCAAGCGATGTGCAAATCTGCCAAACAAATTATTGTTGTACTAGACTCGTCAAAATTTGGTCGAAGAAGCCCGAATGTTGTTGTTCCCCTAGATCTGGTTGATATCGTCGTCACTGACACAGAGCTATCAGCAGAACATTTAGGCGGATTGAAAAGTAAAGGAATTACTGTTTATCAGGTATGAAATTTTTAATTTGAAAATTTTTCTTTGATGATTGAAATCACATTTCAACACACTGATTGTGTTTAGCCTGTCGTTATGTATCAAAATAGCCCGACTGTTGTATCTGTATTTAGGTGGCCGTTATGGAGTATTTCACTTTAAGTGCCGAGTGGTTTTTAGGGTTGTTTGAAAAAGGTGGCGAAGTCCTTGTAAGCATGGTTACAGGAGTTCTTCCAGTGTTGATATGTTTGCTGATTGCCATGAATTCACTAATCCGCTTTATTGGTCAGCATCGAATTGAAAAACTGGCGGAAAAATGCGCTAGTAATCCTGTCTCTAGATACTTAATTCTTCCTGTGATTGGCACATTTGTTTTCTGTAATCCAATGACTCTGAGCCTAGGTAAGTTTCTCCCTGAACGTTATAAACCATCTTACTATGCTTCGGCTTCTTATAGTTGCCATTCTATGAACGGTATGTTTCCTCATGTTAACCCAGGTGAGTTGTTCATCTATCTCGGTGTAGCAAGTGGCTTGACTCAAATTGGTTTATCTTTAGCACCTTTAGCAATGAGCTATCTATTGGTCGGGTTAATTTCAAATTTTTTCAGAGGTTGGATAACTGATTTTACCACGGCAATGGTGTCTAAACAGCAAGGAAAAATATTGTCTGACCAAGTTAGTTTTTCAGACGGTAACAAGTCATGAAACGTACGTTAAGCGTAGTTGCGGGCAATCAAGGATGGGGTGGGCCCCTTCATATATCAATAATCTCAGGAAAGAAAATACTGTATGTCACTGGTGGGACTAAGCCTAAAGTTGTCGACTACATTAGCCAACTGACAGGACTTGAGGCAGTTGACGGCTTTAAAAACATAATTGCAGATGAAGATATTGCCCTAGTGGTTATTGATTGTGGTGGTACTCTGCGTTGTGGTTTATATCCCAAAAAAAATCTGTATACCCTAAATATTCATGCAACCGGAAAATCAGGACCTCTTGCCCAGTTTATTCATGAGGGAATCTATGCTTCTTCCGTAGATGAATCTTGTATCAGCATCGTGGAACACGACAACGTAGACGAACCAGAAAATGGAAAAATCAACGAAGATCATCCACTGACTTACGAAACAGATAAAAAGTTAAGTGAACAAAGTGGTAGCATCATTGCCAAAGTTGGCATGTCGATGGGCAATATCATGTCCACATTTTACCAAGCGGGTCGAGATACCATAGACACAGTGATAAAGACTATTTTGCCATTTATGGCATTTGTTTCGATGTTGATTGGGGTGATTCTTGCGTCAGGCCTTGGAGATTTAGTTGCCCACCTACTCACGCCGCTATCTTCTAATCCACTTGGCTTGATTGTTTTAGCTCTAATTTGTTCATTTCCGTTATTTTCTCCGTTTTTAGGCCCTGGAGCTGTGATTGCACAGGTCATAGGAGTACTAATCGGTGTGCAGATAGGTACAGGAGCAATTCCTCCTCATCTGGCACTACCCGCCTTGTTCGCTATCAATTCACAAGCAGCCTGCGACTTTATTCCTGTGGGTTTAGGACTTGCCGATGCGAAGCAGGAAACCGTAGAAGTGGGAGTACCTTCTGTGTTGTATTCCCGATTTATCACAGGTGCTCCAACAGTATTGTTAGCATGGTTTGTATCTATGTTCATATACCAATAGGTGGGGCGATGACTTTCCACTTTAAAGCAACAATTATTGAGATAGGTATGTTAGCGAATGAATCGCTAGAAGAAGACATGATCATTTTGTTTAATCAAACTGCACCAACAGACGTGAAAGACTACTGCTTTATTCACGATCAAGGGCAGCATATCGGAACGATCACGACTCAAAGCACATTACTTATTGCAGACAAAGACTTTATCGTCACGGCAGTCGGGAGTGCTGTAAGTCAAAATTTAGCCAATTTAGGTCATATTACGATTAAATTTGATGGACAACTCAAGCCAGAGCAACCAGGAACTGTGCATGTGATAGGACATTGCCCGAGTTCAATACATGTCGGTGATGAAATTGTATTCGGCTAATGGCTATGTTCCCTTTAACTGTTGCTATACTTGAAATAAGCAACGATGGAGAGAACATGGCCTTTAAAATAAATTAGATTGAATAATGACATGATGACCAAATTATTGGTTTGCTCCTTTTCGTAATACCTCAATATGTCGCTTAGGTGATATTCCAAAAAGCCTAGTATATTCACGACTAAAATGTGAAGGACTTTCATAGCCTACTTGAAATGCTGCACTTGATGCTTCTGAATTCTCGTTAAGCATCAGACGTTGGGCTTCGTTTAATCGTAACCATTTTTGATATTGCAAAGGACTCATCGAGGTATGTTTACGAAAATGGTGATACAACGTCGTCGTACTCATTTGTATGTATGAAGCCAACTCTTCAATATTTAATGGTTCGGAATAATGAACTCGAAGCCAACCGATAGCTTTAGATATTCGGTTAGCTTGATTTCCAGATAATGCAATCTGCCAAATCCGGCCTGCTAGTTCACTAGTAAGAAGACGATAATGTATCTCTCTCACAATGAGTGGCGAAAGTGTTTTAATGGCTTCAGGCTCATCAAGTAGATCTAATAACCGAATAAGCGGAACTAATAAATTTTCCTTCACCGTTCCTATGGCAGAGCTTCCATTGCCGGAATCATCATGAGGAGGGTTCATATCATTTTGAGCAATAATATCGGCCATAAGCTGCATATCAATTTTCAACATCAGCCCTAAACATGGTTTATCCAAGCTAGCATCGACGACTTGCGAACTAGCTGGCATATCCAATGAGTTGAGTAAAAAATGCTGTGTATCATAAATGAAGATTTGCTCTCCAACTAACAACTGCTTGCTTCCTTGAACGACAAAAAGAACACTTGGTTCAATTGCACAAGCGCAAGGTTCCGTGATCACTTCCCTACGAAACAAAGACAAACTTTCAATTGAAGTTGAACTATCTTCATTACCTACCGTTTTTTGCTCGATGATCTTCGCTAGCTTAGACTGCATATTGCTTATGTTCATATCTAATTGTCTATTTTCAGCTTTCGATTCATGTTGAGCTGTCATTCGATATCCCTCAAGTTTGATTTACTCAATCATAGGTCGCTCCATCCCTATAGTCACCTGAAATTCTAGCCACTCGGTGGATTGGGCAATCATTGAGTGGGATCTTGCTACCGTAAATCAGACAAAACTGTAAAACTTAATTCTAGTAAACAAATCACCCACTTTATTTCTTTACTTGGGTAAATATGAATGCCTATAACACGGGTCGAAAAGATTCATATCGACCAAATGTTTAGACGCTTTACACAACATGTACTCTGTAATACTCGGTCAATTTATCAGGAGAAAACCATGGACAAAGCCACTGAAAACGCCAACGTTATTTCTCAAAGAAATGAAGTCAATGAAGGTCGTAGAAATATGATGAAAATGGCTGGAGCCGGCGCTATTGCTTTAGGTGTAGGCTCGATCGTTTCAACTCAAGCTTTTGCTCAACCATCACTAAAGTTAAGCGATGAATGGGACAAAAAATTTACAAAAAGTGATAAGGTCATTCATAAAAAAGTCACTTTTAAAAATCGCTATGGTATTACCCTCGCAGCCGATCTTTACCAACCCAAAGAGGCTGAAGGTCAATTGCCAGCGATTGTGGTTGGTGGCCCTTTTGGTGCAGTGAAAGAACAATCGTCAGGTCTTTACGCTCAAACAATGGCTGAGCGTGGTTTTGTTACGCTTGCCTTTGACCCGTCTTACACCGGTGAAAGTGGTGGTGAGCCGCGTAACATTGCATCACCTGATATCAATACAGAAGACTTTAGCGCGGCGATAGATTGCATTGGAGTGCAAACAAATGTGGATCGTGATCGTATCGGGATGATAGGCATATGTGGTTGGGGGGGGATGGCATTAAATGCGTCGGCCTCCGACAAACGTGTCAAAGCTGTGGTCGCTAGCACTATGTATGATATGACTCGAGTGATGTCTAAAGGTTATAACGACAGTGTCACTCTAGATCAGCGCACACAAGCACTCGAACAGCTAAACCAGCAACGTTGGGAAGATGTCAAAAATGGCACGCCAGCTTATCAAGCACCTTACAACGTATTAAAAGGTGGAGAGCCTCAATTTATGCTTGATTACCATGAGTATTACATGACACCACGCGGATATCATCCACGTGCGGTTAACTCAGGTAATGCTTGGTCGCAAACGACACCACTATCCTTTATGAATATGCCAATATTGACCTACATAAATGAAATCTCACCTCGTCCGGTTTTATTCATTCATGGTGCAAAAGCTCATTCACTTTATATGGCTAAAACGGCCTATGAGAATGCTGCTGAGCCAAAGGAGTTAATGATTATTCCCGGTGCTAGCCACATTGATTTATATGATCAAATGGATGTTATTCCATTTGACAAGCTCACTAGTTTCTTCACGCAACATCTAGCTTAATCAATAGTTAGCATTTTATCGCTATATAGAGGTCTGGGCATAAGATCGTTCTTTTGCCCTTATTAACTCATTAATTGAATACGGCTTTTAAGTCAGGTGCGTTGTTTAAGTACATAAGGCACTTCTATAAAACCAAGGCTAAATAAACGAACTTATGAAATCAACGACGACCTCTGGTGGTTCATTTCCTGACTCAACGGATAAGTGCACCACGACACACAAAGCTCATTGGAGTGGCGTATTTGCCATGTCTTTATGTGTATTCACACTTATCGCATCCGAATTTATGCCTGTTAGTTTGCTAACACTAATTGCAAACGACTTACACATAACGGAAGGAATGGCAGGACAAGGTATTGCAATTTCTGGTACCTTTGCTGTACTGACTAGCCTATTATTGCCTGCTTTTATCGGTAGCATTGATCGCAAGATATTACTCTTAACACTTACTTTTTTAATGGGAATATCTGGCGCTATTATAGCTTTAGCTCCTAACTATATGACTTATATGTTGGGCCGTGGACTCATCGGCGTCGTCATTGGTGGATTCTGGTCAATGTCAGCCGCAATGGCGATTCGATTAGTACCCCCTGAAAAAGTCCCGAAAGCTCTTGCTATTTTTAATGGTGGCAATGCGATGGCAACCGTCATTGCCGCACCGCTAGGGAGTTATTTAGGATTTATTGTTGGGTGGCGTGGTGCTTTTCTAGCAATAATCCCTATCGCACTAATCACCTTCATATGGCAATGGTTAGCCTTACCAGCAATGAAAGCAGAAACAAAATCATCAGGACCTAGGCATATTTTAAGCACATTAAAAAACCGTAACGTTGCCCTTGGTATGGCAGGCTGCGGCGCTTTTTTTATGGGCCAATTTGCGCTATTTACTTACTTAAGACCTTTCCTTGAAACCGTGACACATACCAGTGTCTCTACATTGTCTCTTTTATTACTTGCTATCGGTTTTTCAGGGCTTATTGGCACACTCATTATTAGCACATTTCTTAAAAAAACGTTATATGCTTTGCTTATCGGTATTCCCTTCCTTATGGCCATGATTGCCATAACATTAATTCCATTCGGAAGTAATGTGTTCATTGTGGCAATCTTACTCTCGCTATGGGGTTTAGTCGCTACTGCTGCTCCTGTAGCATGGTGGACTTGGGTAGCAAAGGCGATGCCTGATAACGCGGAAGCTGGCGGTGGTTTGATGGTTGCGGTTGTTCAAATGTCTATCGCGTTAGGATCGACGGTTGGAGGGGTGCTCTTTGATGCAGAGGGCTACCAAAGTACTTTTATGGCTAGCGCAATTGTACTGTTAATGGGTGCTTTTCTTGCACTGAAAGCATCACGCATACAAGCACAGTAAAATCGACCTGTTTATAGAAATAATAAAATTGATGGAGTAACCACTGTTATGAATAATTTTTCTATTAACACCAAAGAAATAAGCACCTTCGGCATAATAGTGCCTAGGTTGCACTTAACGTTGATCAAACTAGCTAGCCTATTATTGCTATTATGCTTAGCACTAAGTAGCAGCTATGCTGCCCAGCTAGTAACAGATCCAATCTCAGCTAAACACATCGTAACTCAATCGGAGCATTCGTATATGTGGATTACCATTGGAAATCATCGTTTTAAAGCCAGCTTAATCAAAGCACCGGCAGCTAGTGAATTTTCAGCCATGTTACCATTGACTCTCAACATGGATGACCTGAATAATAATGAAAAGCATGCCCAACTACCGAAATCAATATCAACTGATGAACATCGCCCAAAACGTATCCATAATGGCGATCTCATGCTTTGGGGTAATCGAACTATAGTTATTTTCTATAAGGATTTTGATACATCATATGCATATACTCGTATTGGTCACATCGAAGACCCTAGCCAGCTACAACAAGTACTTGGACAAAATGAGGTAAGCGTAATATTTTCTAAAAACTAAAAACTGTCATAAAATTGTTTACTCTAGTGATAATAAACTTGTAGGAAAGTAATGACGAAAATAGAGCAATCCTATGGCCTTGTTACCGAATTCAGTTTAAGAGTTAACGCTGCCTGAATAGGCTATCTTTTAAACGATATGCTAAGTTTCGAACATACTTAGTCCAGTAAGCTTGTTCAACGCTTTAATCATGGCGTAACTCTCCCCATCCCCAACTTGTGAGTTGTAATTATGAAGAGTGAGTGATGCGCCAATTAACTGCTTAACCCGATATTTGGAGGTTTCAGACAATGAACGCCTGTGGTAACCATACTTCTGTTTCCACTTTTTGTTTGACCCATAGAGTTTCTGGCAACCAACCGCTAGATTGCGTGTATGTCCCTTTTCTCAGAAGGCTGCGTCCTCACGCGGAGTGATTAAAGCTATCGCTTTCTTAACCCTAATTGCCCTATGGCATTTTCTTGTATCGCATGCACCATCTCCCGATATCTCATTGATGGCTCAGTGTGTTTGTTTGAGTAGATTGGGGAGTACTTCCGCATCTGTCAAACCTGATAATGTCAGCTCAGCCGCGATAATTTCATGAGTATTGGTATCAACAGCAAGATGGAGTTTACGCCAGACTCGACGCTTACCATCGGTTCCATGTTTTTTCACTTTCCATTCGTCCTAACCGTATATCTTGAGTCCAGTTGCATCAATGGCTAGGTGCTGAATAATGCCTCGTGAAGAAGTTTTAAAACACCCCTCGACATCCTTAGCTCGGCGACGTATGCAGGTATAGTGGGGACAAATCAATGGAACATTTGCCAATGATAAAATCTTGTAGCGCCCTTAAAGGTAAGGAAAAGATGCGCTTTACCATAAGAGCAGTTGTGATAGCTAGGTCACTAAACAAACGCGGTCTACCACGTCTATCCTGTTTAGTTTGTTTCCACTCAGTTATCGCTTCTTCGTCAATCCAAAACGTGAGTGAACCTCGGTTTGGCCTCCAAAAGTCGATTGAATGAAAAAATGTGTCCTGCGGTTGAGCAAAAAAAGCTCTCTTTAATATCTCTGATGAAAAACATATTCTTTTCACAGGAACACAACTGGCTGTAATGGTCATCTCAGAATCGAAAAAGCGACTAATAGTATCTTTTTAACCGTTGCAGGATGCACACCGCGAGCAAGCTGTGACGAAGCATTGCTTAGCTGCGAATCAATATAAGTAGCAGCGAACTCCGGCGACATGTTAACAGAAAGCTCCCCCTTGGCCTTTGAACGCTCCACCCATTTTCTAAAAGCAATTAATCCCTGCTCTTCAAGAAGATCTAGTTGCGCTCGTGTTTCTTCACCCAAGTGGATTCGTGATTCACGCATTTTTATAAAAAGACAGCCATTTGGAGACTCATGATTACAACTGGCTGAAGACGCAAATGACACAAGATTATCAAGAACTTCTCGAAATGGCATTTTACTATTCAGCATCTTCTGGACTGGATCTAACACTTGCTCTTGATACCTAATAAGAACAGCTTTCATCAATCCATCTTCGTTAGAAAATTCTCGGTAAAGGCCTGGTTTAGATACACCAGCTCTTCTGCAAATTTCATTAATGGACAAATTTCCTATGTCATCTTTCCAATAAGAATCCATCGCCACATCTAAAACATGATCACGATCTAAGGTCTTGGGACGCCCTCTTAAAGGCCTAATTTCAATCGAACTCATTTAGTACCATCCGGTATTTTAATTTGACAGGCTATTCATTAGCGCTTATTGTACCAGCCGGTATTTAATTATCAAACCGAATAGGAAAGAAAAATGAGCGATGCAAAAAAAAGTATAGTTATCACTGGAAGCAGCAGTGGATTTGGCCAAAAATCAGTAAAAGATTTTGCAGATAAAGGCTACCAAGTGTTCGCTACAATGCGTGGTCCAGAAGGCAAGAACGCTGTAGTTAAAGCAGAGTTGGAAGCATATCGTGATTTTATACATGTTGTTGATATGGATGTTACCAATGACGAATCTGTCAAAACCGCTATTGCAAGCGTGCTAGATAAAGCGGGAAAAATTGATATTTTGCTAAATAATGCTGGTGTAATGTACCTCGGGATTACAGAAGCATTTAGTATTGCCCAAGCTCGCGAGCAGATGGAAACAAACTACTATGGCGCTATGCGTACTATTCAGGCTGTTTTACCAGCGATGCGTGAAGCCAAGTCAGGTCTGATCATCAACACATCATCCATGGTCGGCCAAATTTCAGCGCCATACTTCTCTACCTACGCTGCAACCAAACATGCTTTGGAAGGCTATCTCCAAGGTTTGCGTTACGAAGTGGCACCATTCGGCATCGATATCGCAATAATACAACCAGGCCCATTCCCTACCGGTTTAAGTGCATCAGGACAGCAACCTACACGCACAGACATACTGGACAGCTACGGTGAATTAGCAAATGTTCCCACCGTTATGTTTGAGGAATTCGGTAAATTTATGCAGAGCGATCAAGCCCCTAATCCACAAATGGTCGTAGATGCCTATTTAGCGCTAGCTGACATGCCTAAAGGCAAACGTCCAACACGCACAGCAGTCGGCTTAGTTTGGGGAGTTGATGAAATTAATACAGTTAAACAACCTATCCAAGACCGAGTTTTGACAGAAATGCAACTAGATAAGGTTTTAGGCGGCGCTGACGTGTAATCTAAATTATCAGGGGTAAGCTACTTTCTTGCCCCTATTTCCATCAAACTACAAACAAATTGTTCTGGAAGGTATCTTCAATTCTTAAGCTTCTGTAATGAATTACCACTGAATCAGTAGAGACAACCCTTTAACATGGATAATCAAGTAAACACATATTGATGCATTAGATAAATTTGGTCAAATTTTGGGTCAGTAAACGCGTGCTACATTGCTTTAAACACAGAAAGGGGCAAAAATAACTTAGAGGAATCAGTCAGATTTAGTCACACCGTGTTTTGGAAGATGACAGATTGCATCCAGACTAAACCACTTGAAATCTAGTCACAAATAGACAATGCTCTAACTCAATCGATTTATTGAAAGAGATTTGGATAGAATTCGACGTTGTCCTTTTCCTAACTTTTCCAAAAAAAGACTGTCTTCGAGTATTTTTACAGCATGGTTTATATAACCTTGCCATGACTGATACCCTTTATTCTTAATTTGATTGTTCCAGTTAAAAGTAACCTTCGATGCATCCCCTATTGAGATCCTGTCATTGCCTCTGGAATGTTGCATCCATACATACACAGCAAGAAACATGACAGATATCCTATTGGCATTTTTCCCCGCAGCCGATAATGCAGTTAAAAGGGCTTTGTTATCCCAGCTCCCCTTATACTTGCAAAACAAAAAGGTGGATAAAAGTGCTGGTTCTAATTCAAGCAATTGCTCTCTTGTGTACTTGTCATGATGAATGATCACGTCAGTAGCTTGAGATACTCTTCTCTCAAAATCATAGTCTCTACTATTATTGCTCTCGCACTTGTAACATTTCTTCTCGCCAAAGCCGTGTATTTTTTTGGGTGATAGCATGTTGCAACTTGGGCAATTGACAAGCTCAAGGTAACCATTCTCGATCGGGGCGTAGAGTTCTGAAGCGGCTCCGTTGATTAAAGATACTGTTCTTATGTCATGCTGTCCCCAGCTTAATACCTGCTGTGTCTCAGTCGTACTTAAATAACATTCTAGTAGTAGCCTAAAGGATTCATTTTCACTATCTTTTAGTACATAGCAAGCCCAAGATTCACACCAATAAATAGGGATATTCTTAGTTACCTGACAGTAGCTTAAGTTTGCATCTTCAATAATTTTGGAGCTAAAAGAACATTGAGCCTGCTGATCTATCACATGCTTTTTGTTTTCATATAAATTAATACCGAGACTAGCATATGCTCCCCTCTGCACTTCTACTGCATCTAAAATCGAAATGCATTTCGATGTAGCACGTGAATATGAACAAAAGAAGTCAACATCAGTCATTCTCGGATGAGAAAGTACTATTACAATAGGTTTTTCAAGTCCGCGATATTTACCAATATTCTCCACGCTAATACCTTGGGGTACCAGTCCATTTGGTACTGCCATAGAGAATGGAGTCAACACTGTAATATAGCGGTGAGGTATACCATCGGAGATTAGTTCATCAACTATTTGTTTTAACGCCGTATTAGGCTCACTGACTACTAGCTCCGCAAGCGTGTCATTTTCTCTGCTCCGTGGGTTTACGACAGAATAGGTAGGTTGGTTGAATAGCTTTAACCGTTCACATACCAGCTTAGGGATTCTAAGGCTCGTTGTAAGTGTATAAGGCTCGGTATTGGTAATTATTGATAGGTCACTAAGGCTTATTCTTTTTTCGTAATCAAATGCTTGAAACGCATCACACATAACTACGATTTTCTTGTTTTCAAAGGCAGAAACCAATGCTCGCCATGCTACGTCACATATTACTTGTCCTTCATCAACAATTAGGCAATCAAAACCTTTTAGATAACCTAATTCAGTCGCCTCTAGTAAATCTTGATAAGCACCTATGTTTACCCAGTCTTGGTTTCTTATCTCCGTTTCCTTTCCTAAGAACTTATGTGCTTCTCGGCAAAGAGAGTGGACGTTGTTCACTTGACAAGTTGAGTAATCTTCTAACTCTTCAGCGATCTTTTTCGACAAGAGTGTGTTGAATGTAACTACCAATACTTTTTGACCTTCATCGCATAGAACTCGCGCAGCTTGAATCGCAACAAGGGTCTTACCGCTCCCTGGCCAACCATTAACGAGAAATCGCGTGGACGTTACCGCTCTCGAAACGGCCTCATTTTGTTCATCCGTCAGCCTCAACCACAAATAGTTATCATGGCTGATCCTTGACAACCAACATGGCGAATAGTCAGCCGTAGGAACTATTTTTTCTATCAGCGCCTTCACGACATCAGGGCCTAAGTTTTGAGCTTTAAGGTGGTATTTGTGATAGCTCATTATCTCAATAATGCGCTTTTGAACAGACGAATGATCTCTGATATCCAAAGTCAGGTTGACCTTGTAATTGTTATAAGTAGGATCAGTAAATGCTGGAGGTAGGCTATTCGGAGTTGTCTCTGACTCGGGGAAATAATAAGCCCTACCAATTTTCACTTTAATATTTTGTTCAGATAGCCACTTTTGTATAGCAAAAATACCTCGATTAAGCTGGCTCACAGGGTCAATTTCAGAGACTGTATGTACTGAAGTCTTTGAATAGTAAAACCCTTGAATACCATGCTTCAACCGCCCGCCTTTTACTTCTATTGCCAATATACCTAGAGACTCATGAAGAACTAAAAAATCTATTTCACCAATTGGGCTGTGAGATTGGTGATACTCCATCACAAACGAAGAAAGCCAGGGAATACTGTGGATAACATGAAAACTATCATCCAACTGTTCTTGGAGTAGTTGATAAACTAGTGGCTCTGCAATTCTACTATCATTAGTTTTAGGGCCATATGAAGGGTACATTCTTGCCATACAAAGACTTATAAATCAGCTAATTAGTAAGTTTGATATTATCGTTATATCATATAAATATAAAAAAGCCCTTATAAAACCAAAACAAACTCATAGCTCCCGCTAATACTCTTTCAATCGCCAAGAGTTGTTATACCTTGTTTCAGGGAGGCAGTCTGCTACAGCCTCTGAATTTCTGGCATGTATCTAGAGCCTTTATGGTTATGGGCGTATCGCGTGACACTTTCTACCGTTATCAGGAGTTGATTGAAACTGGTAGAGTTGATGCACTCATTAACAAAAGCCTAAGAGCACCAAACCTTAAAAATCGAGTCGATAGTCAAACTGAGGAATCGGTTTTTAAGTATGATCTTGATTTCCCTGCACACAGACAAGTGAGTACAAGCAATGAACTGTGTGAGCTAGACGTATTTATATCGCCAAGTGTTGTCCGGTCGTTCTGGCTAAGAACGAACTTGAAAATTTCAAAAAGAGACTTGAACGATAGAACTTTATCATCGCTTTTCTGCCTTAACTTCTTCTCTAATACGTGCAATCGCCTGTACAAAATCTCTCTGATTTTCAACCATCTCATGCATAAGTTTAATCATCCAATATGGCGAGTGGTTTATCTCAGTCCAGAACTCCAACAACACCTGTCTTTTGATATGAATATTGTATGTACCCTTAAGCCTGTTGGAACAATAATCTACGAATCCTTCATCGATATCCGGAAATTCTTTAACCTGAGCTGACTGATAAAATGCAGCCTGGTCGTCCTCAAACAGTGACTGCACACGACTTGAACCTATAAAGATTACCGTTATACGAGAGCCATATTTATCGAACTGAGTTCGCAAAGCATAAATGAAATTATCAAAAGAAGATGATGTAGAAAGGTGCTGGAAGTCATCAAGAACTAAAACTATTTTTGGGCTTCCAACGACTTCAACTAACGAATTGAGATACAATTTGATGTTCGAAAGTTCTATGCTTGTCGCCGCTCTTGGCTGAGATTCTAGTGCCATGTCGGCGAACAGATTTTCTTTGTACTGTTTAATAATACCACTGTGTATAGACAGCTCATGAACTCCATCGTTTTCAAGCTCATCGAGTACTATAGAAAGTTGCTTTGTTAATTCAACATGTGGGGCATTTCCCTGCATGCTGATATAGATAGGTTTCATACCGTCTTGTATCAGCATCGGCTTCAACTCGTTAAGAAAGAAGTGCGATTTACCTATCCTAGGTTCTCCAAAATACGCGATTCTTGAAAACAAAGTATCTTGACACATATTACTCATTTGAATTGCCAGCTCTGGCCTACGATAGAACCAGAGTTCTGACTGGGAGGAATGACTTGACTGATTCATGAACGATAACCTCAGAAAGTAATCATTGGGGCGAAAGTACTAAATATCACTGCTATACCTTCCACTATTATCCTTATGCCGTTAGAATTTTCGTCGTCTGAATCTGAAGCGAACTAGACTTTTCAACCTGATGATTCGACCTGCTTCCATGAGAAAGTAAAAAGAAAACAACTACGCTGTTTTCTAATTCTTAAGAGCCTAAAAGTGAATGCTTATGCAGCACAATTACTCACAACGATAAACATCGATTAGAACAACCAGTCTAAGCGCTTAATGCTAAAATACTTGAAAATTAAGTAAAACGACGCTAAATGAAGCAAAAATCAGGAATAGTCATTAAAAATGATCCAATCTTTGGTCTATTAATGTTACAAAAATTATGCTATAACTATTATAACTGTTATAACTATTATAGAGTTATAATTTTAATATAAGGAGCGATCCTTGAAACTGACACGCTCTTGCAAGAAATCCCTACTACCTCGAAAAAAAACCTCTTCCAAAGTCAGAAGTTCAACTTCCATACTCGACAAATGTACTTCCATAAATAGAGATTCAACTTCCAAGAATGGCAAAAGGCTAGTGCGGACATAAAAACATCTCAAAAAACTACCGCAATAGGCTTTAGCGGTCATTTTGAGTGTCGCAGTATGGCAAAGCGGTTTACGGTACAATTAACGATTGAATAGTATTTGCATAAAACTAGAAATACAGGCCTTGAAGGGCTGTATATATCTACTTTGCTACTAAGCGGCCTACCCTGCCATTTTTAGCCAATTGTAATAAGTAGCGCGACTAACTGATTGCGCCTTGCAGGCAGATGTGATTGTTTCCCCATTTGTTACTAACAACTGTACTGTCTTACATTTTATTGTAGTGTTCTCATCAACTGGTCGACCTTTGTATCTGCCTAAACTTTTGGCTTTTTGAATGCCTTGTTGAGTCCTCTTATAACGAGTTTCATAGTCATCTCTTGCGATTGCTGCCGATAGATCGATCATAAAATTTGTTAACGCTTGCTGTATTGCCGATATAGAATCATCCGGCGATGTGATTAATGCTTGATGAGTCATTGGCTGATCTGCAACTACTATCTGCACGCCTTTTGCTTTTATTGAGGACTTTAATCCTTGCCACAAATTGAAAGGTAAACGAGTCAAACGATCCATTTTTTCCAAGAGTAAGACATCCCCTTCCTCAGAATCATCTAGTAATCGATTCAACTCCGGGCGCTCAGAAGTAGTCCCACTCACATTCTCTTGATAAAAACCCGCAATTCGTTGATTGTGACGCTCAGCAAAAGTCTTTAATTCATCTTTTGATCGACTAGCGTCTTGTTTATCTGTCGATGCACGTAAATAAGCTCGAATCATCATATAAAGCTCTCTTACTTATGAAATGTCTAATTTAAGGTGTTTAGCAAAAAAGGTCTATTTTAAGATGTCTAATAACTAATAGGTGAATAACTTTGACTTGTAAACTTTAACTATAGTTATAATTTACAATTTTTGATATAGACTTGTTTGCAAATAAATGCAAAAAGTTCTTTCTCAGTTACTATTCAGAGTATTAAGAATGAGATGCCTTCCCATCTGTAAATTTGTAATACAATAATGATATTTGCTCTGGCTACCACCAAATTTAGGGTTAAGTTTTTTAGAAAGAGCATAATCACTGATATGACGAGCAACGATCAGTTTGTCAATATGGTTAGTTTGAGAAATCATAGTCTGGCTCTAGCTTTCAGACGCAAGCAAAACCGCTTTATTACGCTCTAGCACTCAACCATCACCAGTTGAATTATGCATCTCTTCAAAATGCGCTTACTATTATTAAAACCTTACGGAAATAATTATGTAATCAAGAAATAAATATGGCAGCATACAGAACAATACTGCCAAGAGTTTTTCTGACAATCTTTAAATTTAAATATGAAGTATCATTAATGCTAAATATAACCTTTTGACCTTTCTTTCACTCTATAAGCAATTTTTGATAACGTATAATCTTTTTTCATTCTATCTGGATATTTTTTCCTAATCATTCGACTCTTGATATAATTATTTTTTATAAACTTTTTATCTGGTTTGAGATCAGATAAAGCAAGTTCACAAAGTTTTGTATAACAATTTTTAGATTTTGCAAATGAAATCAGTGTATTTACAAGATCTAATGCTGTTTCAATTATGACCTCAAAATCCGTCGATTTCTCAAAAATAGGGGACGAATGATCTTTAAAACAACCAAATTTGTACTCTTTGTTTACCTGTATTTCATTGTATTCAAATGTGGTGTAATGCTTTAATAGATATTCAAAAAAATCCGCATATTCAATATTTGGTTCGATAGCAGCATAGATAGCTTTCTTCGAATTAGCATATTGATTTTGTTTGAATTCAAGCATGTCTTTAGCTGCACGGTCTATCAATATTTTTGCATTCAAAAATTTTTGCTCGATTGATAAATCACCCCGTAGGGTTAGGTTACTAGATAAAAATGAGGTAAACGTCTCCGTGAGAGTTTGCAGCAGGCTACAGTGCAATTTATTTTTAAATACACAATCAAAATGAGTTGTTTCAGGGAGATTAACAGGAGTAACGATAAATGTAGTTGTAACCACATTTGTTGCTGTTGCAAATACTTGCGTAATCAAAAACTTAATTTCTGTACCTAGAAATTCAGCCGAGAATGTTGCTAGAGGATAGCTAAACGTAAGTTTTTGTTTGTGCGAAATCTCAACCGTGAGGCTACGAAAACAATCTGAATTTTGAAGATAATGCTCAAGCAGCTCTCCATTCATTAGCTTGTATTCATCTGATGCGTGGTAGCGACAAGTAGTAAAGTTTTTCAAGTTCAATAACTGTGCCACAATTTCCTGAACTATATGTTTCTTTGGAGGAGGACCAAGTCGGGTCAAACACTCTCTAGTGTGATCGACAAAAAGATCTAACTCTTGTTGATTAAAATTTTCTGTAATGACTGTTGAAAATTTTGAACGAAACTCATCTATATTTGTTGCAATTAAATTTTCTGTAGATTTCGGAGGCGTTGGCCTTGGCATTTTGTCTATCCATGTTAATTTAACACCAAACGTTATGAAGCCAAATGTTATGTTTGTCGCAGTAGGTAGGTTATAACGGTTAGTGTTAAAAAATATAAATAAACAAAATTTGTATTTAACAAACTAATATATTGCTGCTTTCGCTTGCGACATATAGCAGAGAAGCTATCTCTTGTGAACTATACAAGATGTACCTATGTAAAACTCAATTTTATTTAAGTGGAAATTTAAACAAAAGTCAATTAAAAATTTCAAATATGACGTACCCCCCCCACGAAATCTCATTTATTTTTAAACTTATTACTATTTAATTCATAGAAAACTCTCTATTCAACTTTATATACTAATGATTTTCGACAAATAATGAAGAAAATGAGTATCTAAATACCTTGTTGATTAACTTGAATAAGATCTAGTTAAATTTAATTATATTTAGCACAAAGTTACTGATTTTTCGGCTTCAGATTAAAGTTTTAATCTGCCCCCGACCATGCTGATTACATTGCAATTGCTCGCCAGCCTGATTTTGGAACAATAAGGAGTGACTAGGATCACCCCAAGGTTACAAACTATATTGTGTGAAAGCACTATTGCTTTCGAAACCTTTTCTCGACAATACCTAGTTAAACTGACCAAATTATTCAGGTGAATAACCCAATATTTTACGGCTAGATTTCATCTTAATGACGACTTCCAGACCAGCTTATCAGTAATACTCAGTTCAATATCTGCCCAAATTGTTCAGGCGAATAACCCAAGATTTCAAGGCTGGATTTCACCTTAATGAAACCACCTATAACTGTGTTAAAACAATAAAGATTGCCCGTAGCTCACACCTCATTGTTTCGATAAGTTGAATGTTGAAAGCTATCAATCGATACTTTGCGCAGATCTGAATAAAAGTCACCCCTAACGGGCAAGCTATTTTGTATTTTTACTGGTTATTAGTGGCAACCTTATTGTTCTTTCACATATGCTGTCTAAGGAATTGCTGTTGTGTTCGTAACTTCGGTGGTTCATGTGCAGGAACAATAAAGTCTTCCCGTTAAGGCTAGACGAATGACAATAGAGTTTGCCCGTAAGGTGTAGGTCTTACCCAGATCTGATCAGGGTATTGGCTTAACAGCCTTCAAAACGCTATCAACTGAAACAATGAGTTGTGCGCTACGGGCGAACTTTATTGCTTACGGGCAAACTTTATTGTCTCAATACAATAACTGACGTTCAGCAATGCTAAGCTAATTCTCCAGCCCAAATTATTCAGTTGAATAACCCAAGATTTCAAGGCTGGATTTCATCTTAATGGTGACTTCCGACTGTGCAGGAACAATAAAGTTTATATCCTTGGGGTGATCCTAGTCCCCCCTTACCACACCTTTTATCGACAATACTCAGTTATGTTCTGACTTATTTTTGGACAGAACCTTGTTAGACTTGATGATCTAAAAGAGTACTTCCAGATTAAAAAAAGTATGTTGATTCCTTGAACGTTTGTTATATGCGTACTAAAAGTTACTTACGTTCAGTAACTTCCACACCGTGATTATAAAAGTGATGTTCTCCAGTCACTACATTTTTAATAATAGCTTGTGCAATATGTTCAAAATGAGTTTCACTTCTTGTCGTATAAGTAATAGTGTCATAGCCAAACTTCAACTTTTTAAGTTTCAAAGGTGGAAAGCCACAGTCAGGAACATGAAAATACGCATCATCAAAATTGTATTCATAGATTAAGCCCTTCGTATTTTCCGGTTTTCTAGGCAGCTTATTTTCGAAATCCAGTATAGTTCCTAGCAAGTTATAATCTTTGTCTACTACCTTTATCGCATCCGTCATACCATCAAAAGTAAGCAAAGTTTCCTCGGTGATGTCTGTATTATTTAGCACCCATTCAGCGTCTAGATAGGGTTGCATTTGGATATTTGATATGCAAAGTGCGTTACCATTTACAACCAGAGTTCTAATTCCATCAATCGTTCTCAAATCATGAGCAGACGGCTCACTTACACACATTAAAGAAATACCACAATGCTTGGCATACTCAATTGCCCCCGATTGGTAAGCACTGCTAGTAACGAAAATACCATTTACATTACCAATATCATTCAGAGCATCATTAAAGTCTCGAATTTTGCCAATTGACACTTTACCCTTGTAATCTTTGCACTCAACTGCGACTCGGTGCTTAATTCCTGCTCGCACAAACTCCCAATAAACATCGATTTGATGCGAGACACCAGACTTACCCGAAATTTTGAGATCATGTTCAATAACAGTGTTTTCTACACTATCTAACGACAGAATTTCCTCATAAATAGCCTTCACTAGAAGCTCAAAATCTGTGCCTTTTTTCATTATTATCTCTTCGCATATAGCCGCGTTAAGTCGTGAGCAACGTTACCACCTAACCTAAACCGTTGCACCGTAAACACAAAACCCAACGACGGAATAAAAAATGCCATGCGTTGGGAATCTGTCTTAAACGCTTGTATGGGAAATTATCCCTCTTAATCGACCAGTTTCGGGTAATGTGAGACCCAGGCTTTAGCTGCAACTAAAGCTT